>JBNMIE010000003.1:0-86688 GCA_050873125.1 Prevotella sp. | reverse complement strand
TCGCATCATGATGGGCTTGCGCTTGTCGAGTTGCGCCATGGCAGCCCTTCTTGCACTCTTGTCTCTTTGGTATAGTTCTTTGATTGCGTAAGTTTTCTCAATGTAGACCACCGCCAAAGCTCCATCGGAAACACTGTCGAGTTGTTGGGTGAGTCCCGCATCTTTGAGTCTTGTCCATGCCGTTCGAAAGTCATTGGAGATTTTTCTTCCATTTTTTCTCACGAATAGTTTCTCTACTTGTTTGGGTGTGAGAACCGAAATGATAGCTTTTCGTTCTTCCGGCCAAGTGTCGAGTTTCGGATTCTTTTTGATTTTATGTGCCAAGTCAAGTGCACACTGTTTGATGGCACAAGTTTGGGAGAAATCCATGCGTAAGCTCTTGTCAAGGAAAAGCGCGAAACTCACGTAGTCTCCAGAAATGTTCTTGTTGTATGGAATGAGACGGATATTGATAGAGTCTTGATAGAGACTGTCGATGACAGATTTTGCTTTGGCTCTTTTACTTGGGCTATCATCATAGATAAAATTGTAGCAGACCTTTCTTTGCTCCCGTTCGGTGAGAATTTCTTTGATGCGAGGACTGAACTTTTTCATCACTCTATAGTTCTGACACATTTCTGCGAATTTCTCAGAACTTGCAAATTTAGCTTGTTCTTCAACTCTCTCTCTGCTTTCCTGCATTACTTTCTTTTCCGCCTCAGGAATCAGGATAGATTGTGCTTTGGCGGGCATTATGCCCAATGTCGCAAGGCACAATTGAATCAATTTTTTTGTAATCATAACTTTTGTCTTTTTGGTTTTAGGTAAAAATACTGATGACAAAGGTATGCTTAAAATCGAATGAGAGCAAATCTGAAAGATTAAAGTGTTGCAATTGAATGTTGTATTTAGTTTTCTAAAACTCAGAAGATTAACTGCGATTTTTGCATTTTCCACGGATGCGAATTGCAACAAAAAAGACTGTTTGTGTACGATTTTATAGGACGAGAAGAGAGGGAAATGGAACTTTTGGGGATGGGAGACAAATGCACGATGGCACAATGACAATTTTAGTTTTTTACAAAAGAAATGTCATTTTGCCACCTTTTGCTGTAATGGCTCGATTTCCAGATAGTTACGGGTGGCAGATGATGGGTGGCAGAATGGATGTCTGTCACCAGGAAAAACAGAGTCGACTTTTGTGGGGAAGAGGGAGTTCAGCATGTCGGGGAGGTTCTGAACTTTTTGTTCAAGGCGGTGGAACTGTCGGTTCATAATAGCTGAACGAATCCGAATGCCTTAAAATAAGCCCCATGACAGAGATGGGGCACCTGTCATGGGGGCAACTTTGTTGCAGATAGTCAATCGACGGGACTGATTATCCGGCTACGCTGAAAATACGGATTTCCGGATCGGCCTGGAAGTAAGGAGACAATCCTTTGGCCACGTCATTCTTAAACATCTCCGACTCCAAGTAGGCTGCGGCATGCTCCTTGCTGTCAAAGCCATGAAGCACCTGCACATCTTCGTCACGAACCAGCAAGGCCTTTGTCAAGGCACCCTCGATGGTGTCGAGGAAAGGCTGGCGGTAGTCGAAATACACTTTGGCCGCACTTGGGCGGTCACTCTCTTTAATCTTCATCGTAATCTGAAGATAAGCATTAACTTTTCCCATTTTTCCTAACTTTAATTTGTATGATACGATAGTCAATCTGTTTTGTTGACGATTGCAAAATTATGACTATCAGATGGACAAATCATTGTATATTCATGTGAGAGGATGGTAAATTCAGGCATATCCTGTGTTCGGATCAAAAAGAATGTGTAATTTTACCACCGCAAAAACAAAATTTACCATCAACAAGGAATGAAAGAAGACATAAAGACCTATCGCATAGCCGAGAATTCACATTCCGGACTGGAATTGGAACTCCTGTTCATGCCCCGTTTCTTCGTGGGCAATCCTGGAGCGATGGAGGCCCATGCCCACAGCTTCTATCAGATCATCTGGTTCCGTCGGGGCCATGGCACCCATCATGTGGATTTCGTGGACTATCCTGTCACGGACAACACGATTTTCTTTATCGCGCCAGGGCAAGTACATTCTTTTGATGGGGCCAATGACTACGAAGGGGTCATCATTCATTTCAATGCCAGTTTCATGGCGGATGAGGAAACCAGCGAGAGCGTTTTTCTGAAATACGACGTGTTCAACGCCTATGATTCCTTGCCCTATTACAAGGTGACACAAGAGGAGGCGGAACGGCTGATGACGCTTGTGAACGAAATGAACCGCGAGTATTCACTCACTGGAGCCTTCGCCCACAAGGACTATATGCGCTATCTGGTGCGCATGTTCTTGATAAGGGTGCAACGCAATGGAGAGCGCAAGCAGAAGGCGAAACTCTATGTGAGCAGTGTCGCCAACCGCACGTTCGTCCGCTTCCGCCAACTCTTGGAGCAAAACTTCCATACGCTCCATACCGTGCAGGGCTATGCAGACCTGCTTCATGTTTCGCCTCGGACGCTGACCAAATATGTCAACATGAGCACCCATCGCTCACCCTTGCAGGTCATCAACGACCGCATTGTGCTGGAGGCGAAGCGGCAGATACAGCATTCCATGCTCAGCATCAAGGAGATAGGCTATGACTTGGGTTTTGAAGACCCCTCATATTTCGTGAAGTTTTTCAAGCGGATGACGGGCAGAATGCCCAATGAGTTTCGGAATCAAGCCTATCAGAAATATATATTAAACACTAAAAATAAGAAAAACATGAAAATTGCGATTCCTACAGCCGAGGGAAGACTGTTCCCTCATTTTGGTAAGGCTCCACAAGTGACAGTATTTGATGTGGAGGACAAGGTGGTGAAAAACAAGGAGGTGCTCACATCTCCTGAACATGCTCACGGTGCGATGCCCCGCTTCCTTCACGGTTTGGGCGTGACGGATGTGATTTGTGGCGGATTGGGAGCCGGTGCGGTCAACCTCTTGACCGAGTTGGGCATTTCCATTCATGGCGGTGCGCCTGCCGAGGATGTGGACAAGGTGATGAATGACTATCTGGCGGGCACGTTGACCTATGGCGATTCCACCTGCCATCACGATGCCTGCGATGGCCATGGTTCACACCGATGACAGATGGTGGCAGATGATGACGGATATCTGCCACCCTTAAGATTCTGATATCCAATGGAATATCTGCAAGGTGACAGATATTGCAAATAAATAGGAGAAAAAACAAATGTCGGCTGCTCGACTTGAACTCGGGCAACCGACATTGTGTTTTTATGTAATTCGAAGATTACAGAATCTTGTGGTAGAGGGCGATGATGTCTTCCTTGGTCACCTCACGTGGGTTGCCCGGTGTGCAGACATCGGTGATGGCCTGCTCGGCAAGGGCAGGGATGTCGGCCTCTGTGATGCCCAATTCGCTGAGGTGCTGTGGAATGCCCACGAGCTTGGACAAGTCCTCGATGGCTGTGCAGGCTGCCTCGGCTGCCTCCTGGTTGCTCATCTCTGGTTTGTATACACCGCATGCCTTGGCGATTTCCACATACTTGTCAACGCAAGCAGGCATGTTGAAACGCATCACTGTAGGCAGAAGGATGGCGCAAGCCACACCGTGTGGCACATCGTGGAGCGCACTCATCGGGTGAGCCATGCCGTGGTCTACACCGAGACCGACGTTGGAGAATGCCATACCGGCGATATACTGTGCCACAGCCATGCCGTTGCGTCCCTCTGGATTCTTGGGGTCGCTGACAGCTATAGGCAGATATTTGTGAATCATCTCGATGGCCTTGATTTCAAACATGTCGCTCATCTCCCAAGCTGCCTTGGTGATCAGTCCCTCAATGGCATGGGTCATGGCGTCCATACCAGTGGCTGCGGTGAGTCCCTTTGGCAGAGAGTACATCAGTTCGGCATCGATGATGGCAACGGCAGGGATGTCGTTGGGGTCTACACACACCATCTTCTGCTGGCGCTTCTCGTCGATGATCACGTAGTTGATGGTTGTCTCGGCAGCTGTGCCGGCTGTTGTTGGCAGAGCCACGATAGGCAGACACTTGTTCTTGGTGTCAGCCACGCCTTCGAGCGAAACCACATCGGCAAACTCTGGGTTGGTGCACACGATGCCGATACCCTTGGCGGTATCCATGGAAGAACCTCCGCCGATGGCCACGAGGAAGTCGGCGCCAGCCTTCTTGCAGGCTGCCACACCATTGGTCACGTTGGTCACGGTAGGATTGGGTTTCACTTCATCATATATCTCGTAGGGAATGCCGGCGGCATCCATCACGTCGAGTACCATCTTGGCTACGCCAAACTGCATCAGACCCTTATCGGTCACGACGAGGGCTTTCTTCCATCCGCGGTTGGCTACTACTGTGGCAAGCTCCTTGCGAGCGCCAGGTCCGAAGTAAGAAACTTCGTTGAGGATAAATCTGTTTACCATAATGTTTTAGATTTTATTGGTGATAATTGTTGATAATCAGTTCTTGTTTTTCGGTCTTGCAAACTTACAAAATATTCTGCAAAACTCGTGGTGTTTAATCAATTTTTAATGGTTATTTTATCAAAAGACAAGGTCTGCGTAACTTTATTTAGCTTTTCCGATGACTCTGTTTCCCGGGATGTGTGTAATTTTGCACTCCGTTTAGAAAAGGATAAACGAGTGATGAAGAGAATCTTGACGTGGTTGCTGCTTTTTGCGGCAACCGTGATGCAGGCACAGGTGAAAGGTTCTGACCTGCATCCGATATGGGTGGGCACATGGGCCACGGCGCCACAAGAAGTGGTGCGCAGTTTCATGCCGTTCAACAACGATATGACCGAACGTTCTGTCAGACAGTGTGTGAAGGTGTCAGTGGCTGGCGATGTTGTGCGCTTGGAACTGTCCAACGCATACGGCTCAGGACCGGTCAAGATAGGTTCTGTCTACATCGCTCCGTCGCTCGAGGCCTACAAGATAGATCCTCGTAGGGCGGTCTATCTCAAATTCCGAGGCAAGGACACGGTGACCATTGCTCCCGGCAAGTCGGTGTTTTCCGATGCCGTGCGCTTCAAGCTTGCCGCCAGACAGCGGGTGGCGATTACCATCAACTATGTCAGTGCCCCCAACGAGCCGAGTGTGCACATGGGTTCCCGCACCACATCCTATATCCTGCATGGCTCCTCCACACCCCAAACCGATTTCCGCGAGTCGTTCCGTGAGGACCATTGGTTCAATATCGCCGCTCTTGATGTGGTCAGCAATCGGGCGAGGGCAGTGGCGGTGTTGGGCAACAGCATCACCGACGGCAAGTGCTCCACGACGAACAAGAACGACCGTTGGCCCGATTTCCTGTCGGAGAACCTTCCGGGGGTGGGGGTGCTCAATCTTGGCATCGGTGCCAACTGTGTGCTGTCCAAGTTCATTGGAGAACCGGGCGAGAAGCGGTTTGACCGCGACATCCTCGGGCAGCGGGGCTTGAAAGCCATTCTTGTGTTTGAGGGCACCAACGACCTGGGCAGAAGCCGTGATGGTGTGGCTTGTGCCCGTCAGCTCATCGAAGCCTATCGCAAGTTCATCAGCAAAGCCCGTCAGCGCCACATCCACATTTACGGTTGCACCATTCTTCCCTTCAAGCGCAGTCCATATTACAGCTACAACCATGAGCGTGGCCGCAACATCGTGAACGACTGGATACGCCACAGCGGCGAGTTTGACGGTGTGATAGATTTCGACCGCCTCATGTCCGATCCTTTCGACCGTTCCCAGCTGCGCCCCGCCTGGCAAGCCGATTGGCTTCATCCCAATCCTGCCGGCTATCGTGAAATGGGAAAGTATGCGGCGGAAAGGTTGAAAGTGTTGCTTTGATTATAAATTTTCTTATTCACAGAGTTGTATGAAGAAATAGAATGTTACGTGATCAGTAAATGTAGGATATTTCCCGTTATTGATATCTCCTTGTTCGTAAGCAAGAATTTTGAACTTGATTTTATCTCCGCTTTTGAGATTGCTTGGCAGAACGTTTGTGTTGTAGACCCAACGATATGTCTTAATCGTTTCATGTTGGGAGTCTATATACAACAAAAGATCTTTGTCGCAATTTTTTTCATCGACATCAAAAACGAGACCTACCTGTGAAAAACGTCCTATTTCTACTGTTGCGGTAAAGCATGTGTCATTTTTGGCAAACGGAATGAAATCTTTAGGGTAAACATTTCCATTATCGTCATCGTTGTTACAAGAAGGCAATATGGCGCAGAATAATACAGCGAAGAATGAAATTAATAAATATCTCATAATTATTTGATTTTAAAAGTTCTTGATATTCTTTTTCCTTGGGCTACCGCTTCAACGATATAAATCCCGGGTGACAAACTAATGGTTTCTGATGTTGTTTTGATAATTTTGCGTTCTACTAAATTTTGATTGAGAGCATTGTATATGTTCACGATACAATTTTCTGTTTTGCTATTATCAATATTATTATTTTCAACCAATTGTATCTTGACATCATTATTTGTTACTTTATTAATTTTAATATCGAAAGAGGATATGGTATTCTCTGCACTAAATATGAAATTGTGTACACTGGAAACTCCACCGCCAGATACTGTGAATATTAAAGACTTTCCTTCTGCAAGATATGGCATTTCGAATTGTATCTTATTGCCGGTAACTTGTACTGTGCGCTCATTCATTCCGTAATATTCGTCAGAGAATCTGTATGTAACGTTGCGATTTCTGAAATTGTCGGATGTGACGTGCACAATACTTCCCGCCGAAGCTGAATTAGTTTCATCAAAGTCTGTATTCACTAAAGGCCATTCAGAAGACTTGTCTCCGTTTGCATACTCTTCATAATAGATGCCGGAGAGACTACAATCACCTGTGACATAAATTGGTGCTAATTCTATAGGGCTAATCTTAGCTTTTTCAGGAAAAATAACGGAAGCGCCTAATAGAATAGAAAATCCGTTACTCCCATAATTATTAACAATAACGCAATTTGGGTTTGTGGCATCATAACTTAAAGAGGCGTACGTACTGTTTAATGCATCTTGAACAGGAGATTGATTCCATTTTATGGAGCAGTAGGATGGAAGATTGTTGACAGTAAATGTCCCTTGTTTTTCAATTACGTTAGGACCGCTGATTGCCATATTCTGTTCTCTTATTGCATAGAGAACAGACCTATAGGCATCGACTAATCCATACCCAAATGTTTCATCCCAACCTTCAACGCCTAAATCATGGGCGGATTTTTGAATTATGTCTTTGACTTGTTTATTAGTAAGATTGTTGTTGGCAGACAGCATTAAGGCTGCAATGCCGGATACTTGTGGGCAAGCTGCAGATGTTCCATTAAAATATGAATAATAGTTTGAAACACTGTATCCTGCTTCTCCTGAGATGTCGGTAGTATATATGTGGTCTGATGGCGCAACCACGCTTAATCCTTTACCTTGATTGCTGTAATAACAGATTTTCCCACAATTGTCAATTGCGCCAACTGCAATGACACCATCTATTGTCGCTGGAAAAGAAAGAGTTTCGATAACGTCTTCCTTTGAATGATTCCCCGCAGCAACAACCACAATGGTCCCCTTGCCATTACGACCTGATGTTAACGCTTCTTTTATTGCGGATTCAATGACTTTAACAGG
Organism: Prevotella sp.; assembly: GCA_050873125.1. Taxonomy (GTDB): domain Bacteria; phylum Bacteroidota; class Bacteroidia; order Bacteroidales; family Bacteroidaceae; genus Prevotella. The sequence continues at coordinate 79,049 of JBNMIE010000003.1, read as the reverse complement.
AAGTTCATACCCCCATGAACAGCTTAAAATGTCTGCATGTTTGTAGGCCCAAATGATAGCATCAGCAACGTCAGAACTGGATGCAAATCCGTCCCCGTTGTTCTTGCTGGCTTCCAAGGGCTCAACGTTTACGGGTATAATTGTTACACCAGAGGCGACACCGATAATACCCTTGTCGTTGTCTGTCGCACCAATAATGCCAGCACAACACGTTCCGTGTGCACAATTCTTTTTCCCAACTATATTTTGAGGGCTGCCATCTCCTGTATTGCTACCAGCGGTGTAGCCTTGTCCGAGGTGCTCAACTAAATCTTCGTGATTTAAATCCACTCCAGTATCTAACACGGCTACTTTAACGGATGGTTTTCCTTTTACGATAGTCCATGCGTCTTCTATGTTTATATCAATTCCTGCAACACCTCCGAATTGTCCTGTATTCTTTAGGTAAAATTGTTGGGGATACAGCGGGTTGCTATTGCAGGTTTTTCCTAATATCATATCAGGCTCACACCAAACAATCTTTTTGTCGGATGAAAGCTTTTGTATTAAATTCAAGACATCATCTGATGACTTTACATTGCAGTTAAGATAGTAAATATTTCCTCTTCTTTTGTTGATAGACAAAATGCCTTTATATGAAGAGAGTATAGTTCGTATATAAGTAGAGTCTTTTGTTTGTAGTATGATTTTAGGCAAAATTTCAATTCCTTCAACATCTTTTGTATGATATGATTTTGAAACAAATTGATGATTTGCCGCATAGGAATAGGACATGGTAGAATGTTGATTCTTATCGGGAATGAGTTCGATAAATTGGTCATTGTAATAATAACCAGTTTGTGCAAAAGCCACACTAAAAGTGGATAGCAAAGCGAGTAAAATAAAAACAAATCTATTCATAATCTTTACTTTTATTGTGTGAATAAATAGGTTTACGTCGCAAATATAGAGAATAAGTGCATAGGTTCCAAATAATTAGATGGCTTTCTGCAAAATTTTCGGCTCTTCTCAAAATTTAGTACATTTATGTTCCTAAGTTTGAGGAGAGCTTTATTTCCAAAATAGGAATAGAAGTTCTTTCAAAAGTCGCATGCTTAGTATAAGCAAGATTACAAAGACTTTGTACTAAATTTTGAGAAGAGCCAAATTTTTTTGTGTTGTCTCCATTTTGCCGTAACTTTGCATCCGCTTTACAGGTAAAAAGATTATCGGGTACCCGTTGGCGGAATTAATTTAAGTTGATAAATATGAGTAAAAGGTTGCACATATCGTTAATTTTTAACAACTTAGTGAAGTCCAAAACATTAAGTTCAAATCATTGTATGTACAACCTCTATACAAAATTCGTCAAAATACTTGAGATATGCAAGCAATTCTCAGAAAATCTCGTCAATGAATTGGGAAATATTCCACGCCGTGGTCCAGTTCCTAAATTTTCGGATTTGGAAATTGTGGTTTTGTCTCTGACAGCAGAAACAGAGGGTATTGACAGCGAGAAATGGTTGTTAGACTATAAACTGCAAGAATACAAGGACAACATTCCAAATCTTATATCACGGAGACAGTTCAATGACCGCCGTAAGAAAACGGCAGGTTTGTGCGAGGAATTACGCAAAAGGATGGCTATGAGAATGGATGGCGGAGAGGAACAATTCTTCGTTGATTCAAAGCCAATAGAGGTTTGTAGGGTAGCAAGGGGCAAACGTTGCAAAATGGGACGCACAGGTGAATTTTCGCAAGCTCCAGACTTTGGCTTTTGTGCTTCGCAGAACACATACTATTTCGGATATAAGTTACACGCACTCTGTGGATTAAGTGGAGTGATACATTCCTACGATTTGTCAAAGGCAAGTGTGGCAGACCTCAATTATATGAAAGGTGTAAAGCAGACTTATCACGATTGTAATATCTACGGAGACAGGGGGTACATAGGAGCGGATGTGCAACTTGACTTGTTTGAAACCGCACATATAAGATTGGAATGTCCGTATAGGCTCAATCAAAAGAACTGGAAGCCGACATTCATTCCATTTGCAAAGGCAAGAAAGAGAATAGAAACACTTTTCTCGCAACTTACTCAGCAGTTCTTGGTCATCTGGAACTATGCAAAGATAACGAACGGTTTGTTTGCCAGAATCATAGGCAAAATTAGTGCACTCACCGTTCTACAATATGTAAATTTTATCAATAACAAACCCATCGGCAGAATTAAGTATGCACTAAATTAATTCCGCCAACGGGTTGCTTTGATTATAAATTTTCTTATTCACACATCTTGATGAGGAAATTTTGGGTTATACTGTTTGCTAATTCTGGGCCTGTTAAAAAACCTTTACAATAAGCGAGTATTCTGAACTTGATTCTATCTCCGTTTTTGAGGTTTCTTGGCAGAACGTTTGTGTTGTAGACCAAACGACTTGTCTGAAGTACATCATGCTTGGAATCCAAAAACTGCAAATCTTCTCCGCAAGTCTTTTCGTCAATGTCAAAAGTAAGGTCAACAGAACCATATCCATTGACGACCCCATCAGAAGGCCATATCTTTACCGTTGCGGTAAAGCATGTGTCGCTTTTGGCAAACGGTGTGAAAAGCTTGAGGATTTCTTTATCATCGTCGTCATGGCAAGAGACAAATGAAAAACAAAATAATACAGCGAAGAATGAAATTAATAAATATCTCATAATCTTTACTTTTATTGTGTGAATAAAGTTTACGTCGCAAATATAGAGAATAAGTGCATAGGTTCCAAATAATTAGATGGTTTTCTGCAAAATTTTTTTGTGTTGTCTCCATTTTGCCGTAACTTTGCACCCGCTTTACAGGTAAAAAGATTATCAGGTATAAATTTAACGATTCTCAGACAAGGTTATGATGATTCGACAGTGCGCCATCCTTTTCGGATGTCTCGCGTTGGGTGAACTTTTGATTTATCTCACCCACATCCAGCTACCCTCAAGCATTCTGGGCATGCTTATTCTCACATTATTGCTGAAGTTGAAAGTGATCAAACTCGAGTGGGTTCAAGGCCTTTCAGACTTCTTGGTTGCCAACATCGGTTTCTTCTTCGTGCCACCAGGCATCGCCATCATGGTCTATTTCGACATTATCAAGGCACAGTTCTGGCCCATCGTGGTGTCGTCGGCCGTGTCCACCGTGTTGGTGCTGGCTGTGACCGGATGGGTGCATCAAATCACAGGTAAATTGTTACACAAGGAGGAGGAAGAGTAAAAATGGGATATTTCAGCAACGAGTTTTTCCTTATCGCACTGACTTTCGGTGTCTATTTCTTTGGCAAACTGCTGCGCAAGTGGACCGGATGGGTGCTGATGAACCCCATCTTGATTACCATCTGCGTGCTGATTGCGTTTCTCAAGATTACAGGCGTCAGCTATGAAACCTATCAGGAGGGCGGCCACCTCATCGAGTTCTGGCTCCGCCCCGCCGTGGTGGCGCTTGGCGTTCCGCTCTATCTCCAACTCCATAAAATCAAGCAACAGTTCTGGCAGATACTCTTTTCCGAGTTTGCCGGATGCTTGGTCGGCTTGGTGTCCGTGGTGCTCATCGCCCGTGGCATGGGCGCTTCGCGGGAAATCATTCTCTCCCTCGCACCGAAGTCTGTCACCACCCCGATTGCCATGGAGGTGACCAAGGCTGTGGGCGGCATCCCCTCGCTGACGGCAGCCGTGGTGGTCTGCGTGGGACTGCTGTGCGCCGTTTGTGGCTATAAGACGATGGGCTTTGCCCATGTGCGCAGCAAGGCGGCACAAGGACTGTCCATGGGCACCGCTGCCCATGCCCTCGGCACCGCCACATCCATGGATGTGAGCCGCATTCACGGAGCCTATGCCAGCCTCGGACTGACCCTCAACGGCATCTTCACTGCCCTGATGACTCCGACAGTCATCGACTTAATGGGCATATAGAGAAAATCCAAGCGGAATTTTCTTCTTTAAATCATATTTTTGCACTAACTTTGCAAGCAAAGAACAAACATATAAAAAAGTAACATAACTATGGCAAAGAAAGCTCTTTTGATGATCCTCGACGGATGGGGCATCGGCAAACATGGTGCTGGCGACGTGATTTTCAACACACCAACACCTTATCTCGATTATCTGACGGCAGTGAGCGCACACTCACAACTGATGGCTTGCGGAGAAGACGTGGGCTTGCCCGAAGGACAAATGGGAAACTCTGAGGTGGGACACCTCAATATCGGTGCGGGCCGCATCGTCTACCAGGACCTCGTGAAAATCAACCGTGCCTGCAAGGACGGATCCATCCTGGAGAACGAGGGCATCGTTGAGGCTTACAGCTATGCCCAGAAGACAGGCAAGAAGCTCCACCTCATGGGACTGACCTCTACAGGTGGTGTGCACTCTTCACTCGACCACTTCTTCAAGTTCCTCGAAATCAGCAAGCACTATGGTCTGAAGAACACCTATGTGCACTGCTTCATGGATGGCCGCGACACCGATCCGAAGAGCGGCAAGGGCTTTATCGAGCAGATGACCAAGGCCTGTGAGGAGAACGATGCTCACGTGGCAAGCATCATCGGCCGTTTCTATGCCATGGACCGCGACAAGCGCTGGAACCGTGTGAAAGAGGCTTATGACCTGCTCGTTGAGGGCAAGGGCAAGCAGGCTGACGACATGGTGAAGGCTATGCAGGAAAGCTACGACGAGGACGTGACAGACGAATTCGTCAAGCCTATCAACAATGCCAAGGTGGACGGCACCATCCAAGAGGGCGACGTGATTATCTTCATGAACTTCCGCAACGACCGTGCCAAGGAGCTTACCCAAGTGCTCACCCAGGAAGACATGGAGGCAGAAGGCATGCACACCATCAAAGACCTGCAGTACTACTGCATGACTCCTTACGACGCATCGTTCAAGGGGGTTCACGTGCTCTTCCCCAAGAAAGACGTGGAAGACACACTGGGCGAATATCTCAGCAAGAAGGGCAAGAAACAGCTCCACACCGCAGAAACCGAGAAGTATGCCCATGTGACCTTCTTCTTCAATGGTGGACGTGAGGCTCCATTCGAGGGCGAGGACCGCATCCTCGTGCCTTCACCCAAGGTGGCTACCTATGACCTCCAGCCGGAGATGAGCGCCTATACTGTGAAGGACAAGCTCGTGGGTGCCATCAACACACAGGAGTATGACTTCATCGTGGTGAACTTCGCCAATGGTGACATGGTGGGCCACACAGGTGTCTACAATGCCATCGCCAAGGCTGTTCATGCCATCGACAACTGCGTGAAGGAAGTGGTTGAGGCTGCCAAGGCCAACGACTATGAGGTGATCATTATCGCCGACCACGGAAATGCGGACAACGCCATCAATCCTGACGGCACACCGAACACCGCACACTCGCTGAACCCAGTTCCTTTCATCTATGTGACTGACAACAACAGCGCTAAGGTGAAGAACGGCCGTCTCGCCGATGTGGCTCCTTCCATCCTCCATATCATGGGCTTGGAGCAGCCTGCCGACATGACCGGTGAGAACCTCATCGAGGACAAATAAAAACCGCAACAACTCATAAATAGAAGGCGGATGCCGCACTGCGCATCCGCCTTTTTTGATATTCAATCCTTATGAACGTTAAGATAGAAGAATCCTGGAAAAAGCATATCGGCGGGGAGTTTGACAAACAATACTTTATCGACCTCACCAACTTTGTGCATGAGGAATATCTCCACTACACATGCTATCCACCGGGCCATCTGATATTCAACGCCTTCAACCTCTGTCCCTTTGACAAGGTGAAGGTGGTCATCATCGGGCAAGATCCCTATCATGAGCCTGGACAGGCCCATGGCTTGAGCTTCTCGGTCAATGATGGCGTGATGTTCCCTCCCTCGCTGCAAAACATCTTTAAGGAGATAAACGCCGACCTTGGCACCCCCATTCCCCATAGCGGAAACTTGACCCGATGGGCAGAGCAAGGTGTGTTGTTGCTCAATGCCACCCTCACCGTGAGGGCGCATCAGGCGGCAAGCCATCAGCGGCATGGCTGGGAGGAGTTTACCGACGCCGCCATCCGTGCGCTCAATGCCGACCGCGACCATCTCGTCTTCATCCTTTGGGGTTCCTATGCCCGCAGCAAGAAGGCGCTCATCGACGCTTCACGCCATCTCATTCTTGAGTCTGCCCATCCGTCGCCACTCTCTGCCTACCGTGGATTTTTCGGCAACCATCAGTTCTCCCGCTGCAATGCCTATCTTGAGGCCAACGGCGAGAAGGGCATACAGTGGTGATACCCCATACATATATTTATAATTAAAGCTATTGATAGGAAAAATAAAACATGACCAATAAGATTCTTCCCATTATTCAGGTGGGCGACGTGCTTGTGTCGCCCGACATTTTCACCGAATGTTTCTGTTGCGACCTTGAGGCTTGCAAGGGCGAATGCTGTGTGGAGGGCGATGCGGGGGCTCCCGTCACCTTGGACGAAATCGGGGGCATAGAAGATGCCCTTGATACCGTATGGAACGACCTCACCGCCTCGGCACAGGCTGTCATCGACCGTCAAGGTGTGGCTTATACCGACCAGGAAGGAGATCTTGTGACAAGCATTGTGGGGGGCAAGGACTGTGTCTTCACTTGTCATGAGGGAGGATGCTGCTGGTGTGCGCTTGAACGGGCTTATCGCGCCAGGAAAATCAAGTTCTGCAAGCCTATCAGCTGTGCGCTCTATCCCATCCGTGCCAAGCAGTTTGACAATGGAACGGTGGCTCTCAACTACAACCGTTGGGATGTGTGTCGCAGTGCGGTCAAGAAGGGCAAAGAACTTCAGTTGCCTATCTACAAATTCCTTGAAGGGCCGCTCACTCGTCGCTTTGGCGCAGCGTGGTATCAAGAACTTGTCGCTACTGCCGACCAACTGCATGAGGCTGGCTATCTATAAGGATAGCCTTGTTCGCCTTTTTTCTTAACTGTGCCGGTATTCAGAGGGCGACATGCCCACATGTTCCTTGAAATACTTGCCCAGGAAACTCTGGTTGGGGAAACTCATCTGCTCGGCAATCTCCTTGATGCTCATGGTGCTGTTTTGCAGTAGCACACGGATTTCAAGGGTCACATAGTCATCAATCCATTCGTTGGGGGTGCGCTGGCTCACTTGTTTCACCGTCTCGGAAAGATATTTGGCGGTGATGCACAGTTGTTCGGCATACCAACTCACACGGCGCTCAGTGCGGAAGTTCTTTTCCAAAAGCGGAATAAACTGGGTGAAGATGCTCTCTGCACGAGTGTGTTTCTTGGCGGCGATGTTTTGTATCTTGTATATGGTGTCGCAGATGTCGTATATCATGGTGGTCATCAGCGAGCGGATCACATCGCGGCGGAAATGGTTGTTCTCCTCGTCCAGTTTCTTCTTGATGAGCTTGCAGTAGTCGGTGAGCGACGCCACGTTCTCGTCGCTGATATGGAACACAGGGTGGCTGCGTGAGAAGATGAAAAGGGCGGACAATTCGTGCACACCCTTGATGATTTCATGGAAAAAGTCGTCTGACATCATGAAAGCGATGCCCTTGAAATCGGGAGACTTGCGGTAGTTGTCTGTCACCTGTCCCTCACTGATGATGATCACATCGTTCGGACCAATTTCATGGCGGACGGTATCCACAGAATAGGTGGCATGTCCGCCAAGACAAAGGCCCACCAAGATGCAATTCATGTGGCGGGGAGTGTTGAGCATGGGCACATCGCCGATATTGTCGAAAAGGAGCAGGTCGTCGTCGATGTGGCTTCCGTTATAGATTCCTCTCGCGTCAGCCACCCCTACTTCTGTCAGATGCAAATTGTTCACTTTTTCTTCTTTATAGATGTTTGTGTCTGCAAATTTACTGTATTAAGTCGGTTTGGCAAAATAAAAGACTGCTATTTTGTTCTATTCTTCCCCAAATTCTTCTATCATCAAGCCTTCAATATTCTGCACTTGACTGGGCTTGAAATGCTCGTCTCCCGTGATGGTCACTTCTTTTGCCGTCTCTGTGGTGAAGCGGCGGCAAATTTGTTCGTCCATCGTTCCGGAACAAATGTAGGTCAGTCCGTTTACGAAAATCTGTTCTCCGGCTTGCGTCCCTCTTAGGGTAACCCGTATCCATCCGTTGATGGTTGTCGGAAAGCCAGCTTGGAGTGTGTCGTTGGTCGTCAGCATCCAAGTGGGGGGATAGACATGAGACACTCTGCGGTAACGATAGGAAGTGCTTGCCATGCGTTTTTGTGGCGCTGGTGTTGGTTCAGCCGGCACCCAAGGAGTCATGGCGATTGTTGCGGCATTCCAGTCGGGGCGGAAGGCTGTGGCATCAATATAGGAGTTAGCGGCGTTGGCATAGCTCCATAGCCATTCTTGGGAAGTGGAGTAGGAGAAGGCATGGTATTCATTATCTGTTCCGAAAATATAAGCGGCTATTTGTGGTTCTCCTGCCTTCTTGTGGTCTGTCGCAGGAGCATACCATATGGCCACGGTGTTGGTGTCTGGCCGCAGGTAGGGTGTCAAGTCGAAAGTCTGCTCTGCCGGCAATTGTCGCTCTTTGTCAGAACGATAGGGGAGAAGTACATTGCGACTGACATTGTATTGGTTGACATAAAGGCAATAGTTGCCTGTAGTGGCTAGTTGGATGGACAAGGTCTTGGGTGTGTTGTCGAAAAAGAAGTTGTGGCGGAACCATAACTGTTGCTCACCAGTGGCGGCAGAGGCGCCAATCCATGGCAAGGCGAATGATTGGGCAGAAGCCAACTGGACGCTGAGAGCGGTGAGAAGCGAAAATACAATAGTTTTCATGTGGGTAGCAGCCATTAGTCGTTATGGGAAGTGTTCTGATGGGGACGTTGTTTCTTGTTGGAGGATTTGATGAAATGTCTGCGCATGTCTGCGAGGTGCCGTTCACGGAACTGTTCGTATGTATAGTTCACTGTGTGCCAAGCGTCGTCGGCGGCATTCTCAATATAGGGCGATTGGTTGTTGCGGCTGGTCTCGTTGACATAGTAGAGCACAACTTCCGTTGCCCCGTCGATGGTGAGGGTGGAATCTGAAGCGAAGACTTTCCCGTCAGGGGTGTTGGCTTTGAGAATCGAGCAGAAATGCATGACATCCTTTTCCATGTCCATGAGATGTCCTATCATGGTGATTTGTTGCCCTCTCGCTTTCGCTTTGTGTGGTCCGAATGCACTCAAAGATAAGGAAACAGATATGGCTTGGGCTTTGTCTGCCCATAGGCGAATAGCCAAGAGCTGGTCGGGGCGGGAAAGGAAATACTCCCGATGAAACTTTGTGTTTCCTTTTTGAAAGGTCTCACTCACCATACCACTGTCTAAAGATAGGAAACGATGGTGATGTTTAGCGGGATGGATGTTATTGTCGATAATGCGCAGTAGGGCGAATGGGGAACAGGAGTGTGTCTGTCTTTCTTGGAGCGTGGTGTCGCTGAGGAAAATCTTTTCAGAGAGTGCGTTACCGCTGATGGTAGCGCCAAGCTTTCCGTTATCAATGGATAACGACTTTTCATTTAGCCTCAAAGGCTTTTCTTGTAAGTGTGAAAAAGCCAAGGCTTGTGCTGCAAGCATGAAAGCTGCAGCACAAGCCAAGACGATTATTTTGCGGTTGCCATTTTTCACAATCTGATGGATAGTGGGTGATGTTATTTCACTTCGTTGACCAACGGTTTGCCTTCCGACCAGTCCTTGATATTCTGGAGGGTGGTGGTGGCAATGTTGTGGAGCGCTTCTTGGGTGAAGAAAGCCTGGTGAGAGGTGAGAATCACATTAGGAATCATCAGCAAGAGGGCGAGCTTGTCGTCGTCAATCATCTTGTCGCTCAGGTCTTCATAGAAGAATTTTTGCTCCTCCTCGTATACATCGAGACCAGCGGCTCCCACTTGATGGCTGCGCAATCCCTCGATGAGGTCCTCGGTGTTGATGAGTTTGCCACGGCCGGTGTTGATAATCATCACGCCTTTCTTCATCTTCTGGATGCTCTCTTTGTTGATGATAAACTTGGTCTCGTCGGTCAGAGGGCAATGGAGCGAGATGATATCGCTTTGGGCATAAAGTTCATCCAGGGTGACAGCGGTAACATTGTGCTGTTTGTAGAACTCCATGTCGGGATACTTGTCATAGGCAATGACCTTCATGCCGAAGCCTTCAAGTATGCCTGTGAGCACCTTGGCAATGCGTCCCATACCGATGAGGCCTACGGTCTTGCCATACATGTCGAAACCTAAGAGTCCATTCAACTTGAAATTGAATTCCTTGGTGCGGTTGGCGGCACGGTACACCTTGCGGTTGAGCGCCAGCATCAGGGTGACGGCATATTCAGCCACGGCATGTGGAGAGTAGGCGGGGACACGCACCACGGGGATGCGGTCTTTTGCAGCCTTGAGATCCACATTGTTGAAACCTGCGCATCGAAGGGCGATGAGCTTCACACCATATTTCTCAAGACGGTCAATCACTCGGGCATCACACTCCGCATTGACGAAGATGCAGACGGCGTCCTTGCCCTTGGCCAACTCAACGGTATTCATCGAAAGACGCTCCTTGTAGTAGTGAATCTCGAAACCGAAGTCTTTGTTCGTGGCGTTGAAAGAGTCTTTGTCGTAGCTCTTAGCGTCGAAAAATGCAACTTTTACTGCCATAGTTTTCTTGTTTTTAGAGGGTTTATAAATGTGTATATGTTAGAAAGAAATCTTTCCTGTCTTGGTTCCTTGGCGATACAGATAGACACCCTTGGGCAGGTTGGCTTCATTCAAACTGCTGAATGTGCCAACCTTGCAGCCGTTGAGGTTGAAGTTTGAACTTGCCGTATAGTCGAAATAGATACCACAGCTGGCCAAGAGATTCCCACTGTTGCCCTTGGTCAGAGAACTTGCGCGGCCATTGCTTCCGATGGTGATTTTCACCAGACCGTTCGACATGGTCGTGGTCATACCGCTCAGAGAAACAGTCACGTTGTCTGTGGCGGCAAAAGCCGTGGCGATATAATACAGGGCTGCCAATGCGGCAATAACTTTCTTCATAGATTCAATACCTTATATGTTGAAGATGGGAAAAAGCCCGATTCTATCGAGAGAACCGGGCTTTTTATTCTATAATGTTATGCGTCGATATTAGCGTAAGTGGCGTTCTGCTCGATGAATTCACGACGAGGTTCCACATCATCGCCCATCAGCATGGAGAAGATCTCGTCGGCATCAGCGGCGTTCTCGATGGTCACCTGGTTGAGCAAACGTGTTGCAGGATTCATGGTGGTCTCCCAAAGTTGCTCGGCATTCATTTCACCCAAACCTTTGTATCGCTGTACATGGATGCTCTTGCCGTCTTCTGTTCCGTTGCCATATTTGTCCAAGAATGCCTGACGCTGCTGCTCATTGTAGCAATATTCCTTCACCTTGTTCTTGTATGTGCAGAGATACAAGGGAGGTTGGGCAATGTAAAGATGTCCTTCCTGGATGATTTTTGGCATGAACCGGTAGAACAATGTCATGATAAGGGTGCCGATGTGTGAACCATCGACATCGGCATCGGTCATGATGATAATCTTGTCATAGCGCAGCTTGTCGATGTTGGCAGACTTGTCGTCCTCACCTTCCACGCCGAATCTCACGCCGATGCTCTGGATGATGTTCATCACCGACTCACTTTCAAACACTTTGTGCCACATCACCTTTTCCACGTTCAGAATCTTACCGCGGAGAGGCAGGATGGCTTGTGTGTAGCGGTCACGACCCTGCTTGGCTGAACCGCCGGCGGAATCTCCCTCGACAAGGAAGATCTCGCATTCTTTCGGGTCTCGGTTGGAACAATCTGCCAGTTTGCCGGGCAGTCCGCCACCAGTCATCACATTCTTGCGCTGTACGGTTTCACGAGCCTTGCGGGCTGCGATACGGGCTGTGGCAGCAAGTATCACCTTGTCGCAAATCATCTTGGCTTCCTTCGGATGTTCCTCAAGATAATTGCTCAGCGCCTCGCCTACAGCCTGCTGTACGGCACCGGCTACCTCGCTGTTGCCCAACTTGGTCTTGGTCTGTCCCTCAAACTGAGGCTCAGCCACCTTCACCGAGATGACGGCAGTAAGGCCCTCACGGAAGTCTTCGCTTGAAATCTCAATCTTGGATTTCTCAATGGTCTTGGATATGACAGGGTCATTGTCCGCATAAGCCTTCAAGGTTCTTGTCAGGGCGGCACGGAAACCAGTGAGGTGAGTACCGCCTTCTATCGTGTTGATGTTGTTGACATAAGAGTGGATGTTCTCCGAATAGTCCGTGTTGTACATGATGGCCACTTCGATGGGCACACCTTGCTTTTCTGTCTTCAGATAGATGACATCGTCGAAGAGATGGGTGCGGTGACGGTCTACGTAGCGGACAAATTCCTTGAGTCCGTCCTTGGCATGGAACTCTTCAGTACGGGTCTTGCCCTCCTCGTTCGGACGCAAGTCGGTCAGCTTGATTCTGATACCTGCATTGAGGTAGGCAAGTTCACGCATACGGGAAGCGATGATGTCCCACTTGTATACGGTGGTGGTGAAGATGGTAGGATCCGGCCAAAACTGTTGGCGTGTGCCTCGAAGGGTGGTTTCTCCAACTACCTTCACGGGATAAAGGGGCTTGCCCTTTTCATATTCCTGTTGGTAAATCTTTCCGTCACGGAAGACTTGTGATTTCATGTGAGTGGACAGGGCGTTGACACAACTGACACCTACACCATGAAGACCGCCGGAAACCTTGTATGAGCCTTTGTCAAACTTACCTCCAGCGTGGAGGACGGTCATCACCACTTCCAGGGCGGACTTGTGGAGCTTCTTGTGCTCGTCGACCGGGATGCCTCGACCATCGTCTTGTACGGTGATGGAATTGTCCTCGTTGATGGTCACTTCGATGTTTTTGCAGTAGCCTGCCATCGCCTCGTCTATAGAGTTGTCAACGGTCTCGTTGACCAAGTGATGCAGTCCTTTTTCACTGATATCGCCAATATACATGGCAGGGCGCTTGCGCACGGCCTCAAGTCCTTCGAGGACCTGAATGTTACTGGCTGAATAGTTGTTCTCAGAGTTTTGTACTTCTGCCATATTTGATTTAAATGTTTTTGTCTGTTGGGTTGTTTAGAAGAAGTGGATAGGCTGTTTGGAGAAGCTTAAGAGCATCTTTGCGCCGAACTTCTTATCTTGTTGCAAAGATACTGAAAAAGGCTGATATAGAGAAATTTTTGTGCTGATAGTTTTGACTAAAAACAAAGAAAGTCGCAATTCGGAAACCGAATTGCGACTCTTTGTATCTTTGTTGCCGTATGAATTAGCCCAGCTGATTGATGTGCTGTGCGAGGCTTGACTTCAAATTGGCAGCCTTGTTTTTGTGAATGATGTTGGTTTTAGCCAACTTGTCCAAAATCTTCTGAACAGAAGGATAGAGCTTTACAGCCTCTTCCTTGTCAGTGATTGCACGCAACTTGCGTACAGCATTACGCATGGTCTTTGCATAATATCTGTTGTGCAAAGCCTTAGCCTTGTCCTGACGGATTCTTTTTTCTGATGATTTGTGATTTGCCATCTTTGTTTCTTATATTATTTTTATTGTAGTCCCTAGCAGAATCGAACTGCTCTTTAGAGAATGAAAATCTCTCGTCCTAACCGATAGACGAAGGGACCATTGGTGCGATTTGCGGGTGCAAAGGTACATCCTTTTTCTTTATGCTCCAAATATTTCCCGAAGAAAATGCTGGTTTTCATCATTTTTTAGTAATTTTGCACAAATGTTGACTAAAACGAGAGCGATTGTGCTCAAATCTTTCAAGTATGGAGAACAGTCTCTGATAGTGGATTTGTTCACCAAGGAATGCGGAAGGCTCACCTTCATCGTACGTATTCCTAAATCGTCGCATGGCAAGGTCAAAAAGCAGTTTTTTCAGCCGGCAACGATTCTCGACTTGGAATTTGACTATCGTCCCCGCTTGTCAATGCAGAAGATGAAGGATGTCAGTATCGGGTCTCCTTATTCCACATTGACTTCCGATCCGTATAAATTGTCTATTGTCTTGTTCTTGTGCGAGTTTCTTTCTTATGCCACTCGGACTGAGCAGGAAAATACACCTTTATATAATTATATAGAAACCGGACTGAGATGGTTGGATGAGGCGAGGGGAGGATTCTCCAATTTCCACATTGTTTTTTTGACACGCTTGGCGCTCTTCCTGGGCTTTTGTCCCAATATGGAGACCGTGGGGCTGTATTTTGACCTTCGCAGTGGATGCTTTGTCAATGCCCGACCGTTGCATCCTGATTTCTTGAAACCCGACGAGGCGGACAAGGTGGCGCTGCTGATGCGGATGGATTATCCCACGATGCATCTCTTTGCCATGTCCCGTGAACAGCGTTGGCGTTGTCTCGAGGTGATAGTTTCCTTCTATAGACTGCACATACCCGACTTTCCGGAAATAAAATCGCTTGATGTCCTGCGGGATTTGTTCAGTTGAACTCCACGCTGAACATCAAGCGACTTGCATGTTTTCCTGTCTGTTTATCTTCCCAACCAAGCCTCGGGGTTGAGCTTGGCGGTCTCCTTGCGCAACTGGAATTGGAGGATGTTGTCCGCTCCAATGGCTCCCAACGGTTGTCGGGCGCTGACATGCTGTCCGCGGTGGACACTGACAGAGCGGAGGTTACAGTATACTGAGATATAGGCTCCGTGACGAACCATCACCACCATGGTGCCTCCGAATCCGAACACGGCACTCACTTCGCCGGAGAAGATGCTGCGTGCCTGGCATCCGCTTCCACCTTTGATGTTGATGCCCTTGTTGTCGAGGCGCACGTTGTTCAGTCCCTCTACATTATATTGTCCGAAGTGGCTTACAATCTTATATCCTCCCGTGATTGGCATGGGGAGTCTTCCGCGGTTTGCCTCGAAGTTGTTGCTGAGTTTACGGTCTTCCGTACTGAATGTCAGCACTTCGTTTGACTCGCTCTTGGTCTCGGCTATTTCCTTGTCTGCCCGCTTCTTCTCGGCTTCAGCCTTTCTTTCGGCTGCTTCTCGGGCAGCTTGTGCTTCTTTGGCTGCCTGTACAGCCTTTGCCCGTTCCTCGGCACTCTTCTTGGCGGCCTCGGCAGCCTCTGCGGCGGCTTTCAGTCTTTGTTCTTCCGCTTTTGCCGCGGCTATTCGTCTGGCGTTTTCTCTTGCGGCAGCTTCGGCAGCCGCCTTCTTTCTCGCCAACTCTTCGGCTCGCTTCTTGGCAGCCGCGATGGCTGCTTGGCGTTTAGCCTCTGCGGCAGCTCTGGCACGGGCTTTAGCCACCTCTTCGGCTATCAACCGGTCGATTTGCGCATTGAGCAAGGCGTCTTTTTTCCGCTGCTCGTTGATGACCTGTTGGATGGTCTTTTGCTGGCTCTGCAGTCCTGCCACGATTTTCTGCTGCTCGGCTTGCTGTCCTTGCAGCACGGCGTGGGCTTGCTTGCCCTTATACAGCAAGACATTCTTGTGGCCTTTCACTTGCTCCAACTGCAGGTTCTTTTGGTCGATCTGCCGTTGTTTTTGCTTGAGCATCTCGCCTTGGTTGCGCTGGTAGGCAGCGTATTCACGGACAAACCGCAACCGGCGATACATCTGGGTGAGACTCTTAGCACTGAAGATGAAGGTCATCTTCTCCTGGATGGAGCGGTGGCGGGCCATGTATCTCATGGACTTGACAAACTTTATCTTGCGCTCTTGCAGTTGGTCCTCTAGGGTCTTCAACTGCGACTTCAGCAGTCCGATATTGCCCTCAATATGATGGATGTCTTTTTGAATGGTGTCTATCGAGCGTTGTTTGAGGTCTATCTCGCTGTTGATGGTCATCAAGTTTTCCAACCGGTTCTTCACATCAGCCTTGTTGGCGGCGAGCTTTCTTTCCTGTTCCTTGATGCGCTGTTGGATTTGGTTGCGCTGGTTTTGCAGTCCTTTGATTTCTCCAGTGCTGTATTTTGCCATGTTGTTGCCCCGTCTTGCGGCTCCGACCTTGGCGGTGGCTTTGGATGCGGCCGGCCGGGTTTTCCTTTTGGCGGAGGCTTGGCTTGTCTGCGCCTTTCTGACCACAGTCTGCTTCTTTTGGGCAGATAGTGTGCAGACGGCAGCGAGTAGAATCAATATGGTGGATAATCTTTTCATTTAAAGACTCATGATTTTCCTTAATACATCTTCAACACTTACTTTCTTGTATTTGTCGGACACGGTGGATTGGGTCTCCCAATTGCTGTCGGTTCCGATGTTCTTCAGCTTGAGAACCACCGAAGCCTTGTTGTTGTTCTTCATGGCTGTGGTGCTCACGTTGATGGTCTGGAGTCCGGGAAACTTCTTCGATCCCACTTGCTTGAAGTCGGCATAGTTCCAGTTCACCTTTGAGGTGCCGGTCGACTTGCTCTTATACACAATGTCGGCGGATGAGATTTGCCCGTTGAGCTTGTCCGCATTCCATGTGAAGGAAAGGTTGTTCTGCTTCAGCAATACGGGAACAGTGCTGCCCAAAGCGTTGAGATTGGCGTCGAAAGTCTTCAGACTGCTCTCGCTCACTTGCTGCTGTCCGGGGATGAAGAGCTGGTTCCAGAACAGGGCTTGGAGAGAATAGAAGTTGAGTCCATTGTCTTTGAGGAAAGACACTTGGTTGTAGTCAGCCTTGATATATTCCTTATGGATACGGTCGACGAGCAGCACGTAGTCGGGGGTGAACTCCACACGGCCGACTTCGACCAGTCCGAAGGGAGCCAGCTGGATTCTGATGACCTCGTCCTTGCGCATTCTCAATGTTCCGTCCACGGAGATATCCTTGCCGCCGGCATTGATGGTGAAGTCTATCTTGGAGGTGATGTTCTTGGCATACACGGCGTTGTCAGCCACTTTCTGTACGAACGTGAGCTTTTTCACCGCTTCGCTTTGCTCAGCCTTTAAAGTGGTGGTTCCAACTTTCCCATCGTTGCTTACCACCTTCTTCGAGGCGCATGCGCCGAAGATGAGTGGCAAAGCCAATGCTGCAATCTTGATAAAGGATGTTTTCATTCTATTTCGTGATGTATTTCTTAAGTTTTATTTTCTTCTGCAAGAGCGTCTTGTCCACTCCGTCTCCCAGCTCAATCGCTCTTTTCCAGAGTTCCAGCGCCTTGTCTGTGTCGCCAGTCATGGCATGGATGTCGCCGGCATGTTCCGCCACGACACCGGAGGGGGCATCCTTTTTCTCGTTTTTCAGTGCTTGGTCGATATAGATTTTAGCCTCCTCATAGCGCTGTTCCAAAAAGAGAATCCATGCATAGGTATCGAGGAAAGTGGAGTTTTCCGGTTCTGCCTTGACCGTCTTGTAGCTCATTTGTTCGGCTTTTTGCAGGTCTTTTCCGCTTTCGCTGACGAAATAAGCGTAGTTGTTGAGACACTCGTAGTTGTCGGGCTTCCATTGGAGACAACTGTCGTATGCCGCATAAGCCTCGGCTATCTTGCCCTTGCCGTGCAGGATGTCTCCCATGATGGCATAGAGGTCTGACGCGATGTCGGTGTTGCTGTCGCGTTTGATTTGACTGGCTCCTTTGCGCAACACATCCAACGCCTCGTCCTCTTTATCCTCTTGATAATAGGAAATGCCGAGGAAATAATAGAACACCATCTCTTCGGGATTGTATTGCAGGGCTGGCTTGCACAGTTCGATGATGCCCTTGCGGTCGTTCTTTTCCACTTCCGACTGAATGAGTTGGAGGCGGGTGGCGGCATCGTCCGGTTCGATGCGGAGGATTTCACGCATCACTTGGTTGATGGAATCCTTGGGCATCTGTTTCACTTGCATATAGGCGGCAAGCATCTTCAGTGTTGTGGCTGAGGTCTGTGGCTGGGCAAGCATCTGGTGGAAAACATTGAGCACCTTAGTGCTGTCGCCGCCGTTCTGCTCGTTGTCCGCCACAAATTGCCGGATGAGCGTGATCTTGCCGTCGTCCGGCGTCTGCTTGTCGAGCAGCAGTTTCACCATCAGCTGCCGATAGAGGTTGTCCTCATGCTGCATTTTGTAATAGTCCAGCATGGACATCTGTGCCATGATGTTGTCCTTGTCGTCTTTCAGCACGTCGTTGAAAGCCTGGAGTGCCTCCTTGGGGCGGTCGTTGTTCATGAGCCAGTTGCCCATCATCACCCGATAGTTGGCGTCGTAAGGATGCTTTTGTACGAGCGAGTGCAACTCGTTGTATGCGGCCTTCTTATCCCCTTGCATGTCGTAGACCTGCATTTTCTGTAGGGTGAGTTGCTCGCTTGTGCCGTCTTCCGTCTCCATCCGGTTGAGCGTTTCGAGCATCTTGGGGTAGTTCTTCGCCTGGTTGTATAGCTGTACGAGGATGTCGAGCACATCGCTTCTGTTATAATTGTTGTCGTATAGCTGTTCGTAGGCCTTGGTCGCGAGGTCATATTTCCCCTCTTTAATATAGAATTGCGCCAACCGCTCCCGATAGGTGTTGTTGTCGGGCGACAGGGTCACAGCATGCTCGTAGTCGTTGAGAGCCAGGGAGTCTTTCTTGAGAAGCACATCGAAAGCGCCTCTTGTGAAATAGGCTTCGGCGGCGTTGGGGTTGATTTCTATGCAATGGTCCAACAAGTCATAGGCTGCCGACAGGTGGCCGAGCGTTTGCTGGTTGATGGCGCCAAGATAGAAATACTCAAACCGCCGCTTGGTGTTTTCCGACAAGGTGTCGCTGACGGCATGCTGTGCAGGCTTTACCGTCTTCTTCTTGGCCCAAGAAGGAGCGGAGGCAATCGCAATAAAAGCGATTGTCACGATGATCCACAGCTTTCCTAACTTCGATTCCTTCATGATCTATTTCACTCCAGTATGGCCATAACCGCCTTCTCCGCGTTCGGTCTCGTCCAGTTCTTCTACCTCGATGAATTCGCCCTGTTCGTGCTTCGCGATAACCATTTGGGCAATGCGTTCGCCGTCGTTGATGACGAAATCCTGGTCAGACAGGTTGATGAGCAACACCATTACCTCGCCACGATAGTCGGCGTCGATGGTTCCGGGACTGTTGAGTACGGTGATGCCATGCTTCAGGGCCAGTCCGCTGCGCGGTCTCACTTGCGCTTCGTAACCTTCCGGCAAGGCGATGTGCAAACCCGTTTGGATGAGTTTCCGCTCCAGGGGGTGGAGGGTCAGTGGCTCGTTGATGTTGGCACGGAGATCCATGCCGGCACTTTGCGTGGTGGCGTAAGCGGGCAATTGCTGGTGCCCTTTGTTGATGACCTTTATCTTTACCATGTCTTATTTTATGTTTCTTTCTTGTTTTTCTTGTTTTGTCTATTCCTATCTTAAGTATGCAAAGTTAAAGAAATATCTTTAAATAGATGAATTTTTCGCGTGAAATTATCATGAGTATGCCGTTAATTTGCTAAATTTGCAACATAGCAAACAGATAGAGTCGTGCTGGAAATAGGATAAATATTTTCGATTTATGACGATTTTCAGCGGTTTCATCGGTAATTTTACGAATATGAAAACAATGGAATGGGGCAAATTGGTGTCCAATAAACGGTTGGGACAAGAGTACAAACATGTGGAGCGGCACGATGACCGTTCGGAGTTTAAGCGCGATTATGACCGCTTGATTTTTTCCGCGGCCTTTCGCCGACTGCAAAACAAAACGCAGGTTTTCCCGTTGCCGGGGTCTGTCTTTGTGCACAATCGGTTGACCCACAGTTTGGAAGTGGCGAGTGTGGGCATGTCGTTGGGCAATGATGTGGCCAAAGAACTGGTCGTCCGACATCCGGAACTCAAGGGTACGCTGTTTGAGGAAATCGGTACGATTGTTTCTACCGCCTGTCTTGCCCATGACTTAGGCAATCCTCCCTTTGGCCATTCCGGCGAAAAAGCCATTCAAACATATTTTTCCGAAGGCAATGGCGCCTATCTGAAGGAACAGTTGAGCGAACCGCTGTGGAACGATCTCGTGCATTTCGAGGGCAACGCCAATGCCTTCAGAATTCTTACCCATCGTTATAAAGGTCGTCGGGAGGGCGGCTTTGTCATGACTTACTCCACTTTGGCTTCGATAGTAAAATACCCCTTTTCATCGGCATTTGCCGGCAGCCACGGCAAGTTCGGATTCTTTGAGACAGAAAAGGCGTATTTTGAGAAGATAGCCGATGAATTGGGACTTTTATGCTTGGAAGAGAAGAACGGATCCATACGCTATGCCCGCCATCCATTGGTCTATTTGGTTGAGGCCGCCGATGACATCTGTTATGAGATTATGGATATAGAGGATTCTCACAAACTGAAGATCCTCTCTTATGAGGAAACCATGCGCTTGTTGCTCGGATTCTTCGATGAAACCGTGCAAAATAGCATAATGTCCCGCTTGGAAGCGGAGATGGTGACCGATGAAAATGAACGGGTGGTCTATATGCGGGCTTGTGTGATTGGCAAACTGGTCAATGAGTGTGTGGCGGCTTTTGTGGCTCATGAAGAGCAAATCATGGCGGGCACATTTGAGGGAAGTCTGATTGACCATATCGGACAAGTTCAGCGCGATGCTTATAAGCAGTGTGCCGCGATTTCGTATAAGAAAATATACAATAGTAAACCGGTGCTGGATGTGGAGTTGAGCGGTTATAAAATCCTGGAGACTTTGATGGGACAAATGGTGGAAGCAGCGGTGAAACCGGAGAAATATCAGTCTCAACAGCTCATCAAGCGGGTGAGTAGCCAGTATGACATTGAGGCTCCCGATCTCGAAACACGTCTGATGGCAGTGATAGACTATGTGAGCGGCATGACGGATGTCTATGCCTTGGACATTTATCAGAAAATCAACGGAATCTCGTTGCCGATTATTTAATATCTATCGTATTTGCTCGCCTACACACAAGAAATTTTCGCAAATTATCATACATACCTACATGAAATGCTCGCAACCCCAGTGTTTATGCGGTGTTAGGCTATGTAGGTAGGGCTAAAAATCATACATGAATCATACATAAACCTACATGGTTTGTAAAAAATCAAACTTGAACCGCACATGAAAATGATGTGCCCCAAATTGGTACGGAAGCTTGGGCATCGGTTGAACACCGCGTGGGCATCCATTGCCCACGGCCTTGTACCATCCGTTAACCGCCTGTTTGTGCTTGAAAAGGCTGTTCGTTGGTGGGTGGGAAGCTGAATGTATGAGGCGCCAGGCGGATGAAATGGGTGGAATTTTGCCTTGTTTGGTGCGGAAGTATGGGAAAAAAGAGGCGAAAATGGCTGTTTTTATGTAGGTTTTGTTGGGTTTATGTATGATTCATGTATGATTTTTAGCCCTACCTACATAGTCTAACACCGCATAAACACTGGGGTTGCGGGCATTTCATGTAGGTATGTATGATAATTGGACGAAAACTTTTCCGATGGAAAAGCAAAAGCATCTTCATGAATCCTCCGTTTGAGGACTGTGAAGATGCTTTTCTGTGTATGATTAGGAAATCTATTTTTCTTTATAGATGACCGGGTTGGCTCCGGAAGTGACTTTCAGCGCTTCGGGATGCTCCTTGACGAATGAGTCGATATGGCGCACGCGCTTTTCAGCCAAGATTTCATCGACCGCAATCAGAATGCCCGTTTCTTCCACATCGCCAAAACCATAGTTGATGGCAGTACCAAAGAACTTCATCGTTGGGCTAAGGCTCATATAGGCATTGACGAGCGGCGGAATGTTGTAACCCAATTTGCGGATTTCCCGGTTGAGAATCTTGTAGTCGTCCTTGAAGTTGTCTTCGCAGAACAAGGCCTCCAACTCTTTCGGGTCGGCTTCGATTTTCAGCGGTTTCATCGGGATAATCAAGTTGTCCTTATCGTCGAAATGCTTCTTCAGGAAATAGAGAATCATGTCCCGGCCCTTGCGCACGTAGGAAGGATACATGGTCATCTTTCCGAAGAAATACTTCACGTTCGGGTTGATGACCGTGAGTGCGCCCAAGCCGTCCCAAAGGTTGTCGAGGGCGAAAATCGACTTGGCACCCTTGCGGATGCTTTGATATTCCAAAGATACGAACGACCGGCCCAATTCCACCGTTTGCGGCATGTAGTCTTTCAGGAATTTGTCGGAGAAATGGAACATGTGGCTTGTCGCCAGAATGGGTTGCCCCTTGTCGTCAAGTTTCCAGTCTTTGCCGAGCAAATAACGATAGCCTCCGATGATGTCTTCAGCCTCCGGGTTCCACACAATCAGCTGCTTGTAGCAGTTGTCCATTGTGTCAAACTCGTCGATATCCATAGACTTTCCTGTTCCGCCGCCGGCAGTACGGAAGGCAATCTCCCGCAAGCGTCCGATTTCTTTCATGACATTGGGCGCATTGTGGGCCGTGATGACGTAAATCTCGTTATGGCTCTTGTTGGTCATGCGGAGACGCTTGTCTGGGGTGAGTTCGCTTTTCAGCAGTTCTCTACTGATTGGTTGGATAATCTCTTCTTCCATATCAGGTTGTTTGTTTATATGCTATAGTTCGTAAACTTTGTCTTCTACATATTGCGCCCATTCCTTGGGCGTCTTGCTCTTGTCGAATGTCTGCCATGGGATAGGCTTGCCGAAGGCGATGCGGAAGTCCTTCCCGATGTTCTTGTACATCTCGTCGACCAAGAAAATCATGGCGAGGTTGAAGGGCAAGAACTTGTCGCTGAATTTGGCGATGCGGTAGAATCTTTTCGAGTTTTTTCCACTGAAGTGGATAGGCACCACATCCCGGTGGTATTCCACGCTCTTGGTGATGAAGGTCTTCGTCCAGGGAATATCGTGGATGGAACCGTCGTCCCGCTTGCGGCTGTTGAGTCCTGCGGGGAACATGAGCATGTGGTTGTCGCTTTGGAATCCGGCTTCGACCATTCGTGGAAAGTCTCGACTCTGCTTGCCGGTTTTGTTGATGCCGATGCACACCGGCTTGAGTCCGGGCAGATTGAGCAGCAGGTCGTTGACAAGGTATCTGAATTTCCCGTCATAGTGCTTGCCGATGATGGCTCCCAGCGCCACACCGTCCTGACCGCCCAAAGGATGATTGGACACGAACGTGTAGAGCTTGCCGTCATTCTTGTCGGGCAAGTTTTCCACCCCTTCAAGCTTTATGTTCATCTTCAGATAGCGCACGCATTCTTCGAGCCACTCCACGCCATACTGGTTGCGGTGCTCCCAAAGAAACAGGTTCACTTGGTCTTCATGGATGATACGCTTGAGCCAGGACACCAAAAAGCGGGGAACAAATTTCGCCTTTGCTCCCATCTTGCTTTTCAAAATGTTTTCGATGTCTATCGTTTTCTCTATATCCCTCATTCTTGATTGGCGTTTTTTCAAATGCCATGCAAAAATAACATAACTTTTTAAGATACGAGTCTTTTTTGCTGAAAAATAAATTAAAAACATGAAATATTGACAGGATTGAAAACTGAATGTGTCATTCTTTGTAAAAATCAGCCTCAATCCCGTGACAAAACTCTCTTGCCGAATTGACACATTCAGGGCTCTCGGAGTGGGCAAAAACATCATTTTTTATGCGTTTGTGTATTTTTGTGGGGAAAAGTGGGGCAGTGTGGGGAATTTTGTGTATCTTTGACCCCGAAATCTTATAATAAGAGGTACGGATGCGTTTTATAGGCACGATAGAAGCAAAAACAGACGCCAAGGGCAGGGCCTTCCTTCCTGCGGCATTCCGCAAGGTGATACAGTCATCGGGCGAGGAAATGCTTGTGCTCAGGAAAGACGTTTTCCAGCCTTGCCTGGTGATGTATCCCGAGTCTGTATGGAACGAGCAGATGGATGCGCTGCGGGGACGGTTGAACAGATGGAATCCTCAGCATCAACAGATTTTCAGACAATTTGTATCGGATGCGGAGATGGTGACGCTGGACAGCAATGGCCGTTTCTTGATACCGAAGCGCTTCCAGAAAATGCTTGGCACCGGTCCGGATATCCGTTTTGTGGGCATGGGTGACACCATCGAGCTTTGGAACAACGAGTGTGCAGACCGTGCCCGGATGGATGCCGAGCAGTTTGGCAAGGCTCTTTCAGAAATCATGGGGACCGATTCCCCGGACAAACAGTAAGAAAGCAAATGGAAATAAAGACAGCAGAAACATATCATGTCCCCGTGTTGCTCAATGAGAGCGTGGACGGACTGAACATCAAACCGGGTGGCGTCTATGTGGATGTCACATTCGGCGGTGGAGGCCACAGCCGTGAAATCTTGTCCCGACTGGACGCCACAGCCCGTCTGTTCAGTTTTGACCAAGACGCGGATGCCGAACAGAATGTGTTCACAAGCGAGAAGGGCACGGACAAGCGCTTTGTCGACGACTCCCGTTTCACGTTCGTCCGCTCCAATTTCCGCTATCTGAAAAACTGGATGCGCTATTACGGAGTGGAGCACATCGACGGCCTTCTGGCGGATCTCGGCGTTTCCAGCCATCACTTTGATGACGAGACGCGCGGCTTCTCCTTCCGCTTTGACGGTCCGTTGGACATGCGTATGAACAAGCGGGCTGGCAAGACGGCGGCAGATGTGGTGAACACCTATGACGAAGAACGATTGGCCGACGTGTTCTATCTGTATGGAGAACTGAAAAATTCCCGTCGCATAGCCGCTGCCTTGGCAAAGGCAAGAACGAACAATCCGATTTCCACCACGCAGGATTTCATGGCAGTGGTGGAACCGCTGTTTAAGAGAGAGCGCGAGAAGAAAGAAATGGCGAAGCTCTTCCAAGCCCTGCGCATCGAGGTGAACCAGGAAATGGACGCCTTGAAGGAAATGCTTGCAGGCGCCGTGGATTTGTTGGCCCCCAACGGCCGTCTGTCGGTTATCACTTATCACAGTCTGGAAGACCGCATCGTGAAGAATGTGATGAAGACGGGCAATGCGGAGGGAAAGCGCGAACAGGACTTTTTCGGTCGTGTGAACACGCCACTCAAACTGGTGAACAACAAGGTGATTGTGCCCTCTGACGACGAACAACAGGAGAATCCGAGAAGCCGGAGCGCCAAACTTAGAATCGCAGAAAAGAAGGAAGATTAGACTATGGCAGACAATCAAAATAACATTTCCACAAAGGACGACACTTCCGCAAAGGCAGCCTCCGTAGAAAACAAAACGGAGAAAACGGCGGAGAAAGTCGGAGAAAAAGAAAGAAAAGGCCAGGGCAAGATGACGGAACCGCTGAACCCTGAGGAAGACCATGTGGCTGTCGACGACATCGACGCAGCCCGCATGCTCAAGAAAGCCATTGTAGAAAACACCCGGGAAGACGACAATCTTCTCACAGCCAACCTGACACTGAGGAAAATCCTCGGTGGCGACATCCTGAATGCCCAGTTTGTCAGACGGCAGATCTGGCTGTTCGTGCTGATTGCCGGGTTCATGCTTCTCTATGTGTCCAACCGCTACAGTTGCCAAAAGGAACTGCTGCAGATAGACCAACTGACAGAAGAACTGAAGGATGCGAAATACAGAGCGTTGTCCAGCAACAGTCTTGTGACGGAGAAGTGTCGGGAAAGCCATATCCTGGAAATGTTGAAGAACAATGCGGACAGCACATTGCACATTCCCAACCAACCTCCTTATATAATAAATGTGCCCAATAAGTAAAGATAGACCATGAGTAAGTTTGACAACAAGAAAATCATGCCGAGGTATTCGTTCATCGCAATAATGATGACGATTGCCTCTGTGTTTGTGATAGGCAAAACACTCTATACGATGACGGTCAATCGTGACTATTGGATGAAGGTGGCTTCGCGCCAGAAGAGAGACAGTGTGAGCGTGAAGCCGGTACGTGGCAACATCTTGAGTTGCGACGGTCAGTTGATGGCCAGTTCCCTGCCGGAATATAAAGTATACATGGACTTCAAGGCTGGCGGCGAAAAGAAAGACTCGCTGTGGAATGTGAAGGTGGACAGCATCTGCGAGGGGCTGAACCGCATATTCCCGGAGAAGTCTGTAGCGGCTTTCAAGAAAGACCTGGAAGAAGGACACAAGAAGATGAGCCAGAACTGGCCTATTTGGGACAAGCGCATCGACTATAGCACCTTCTCGGAGATAAAGAAACTTCCCGTGTTCTGCCTCTCAAAATATAAGGGAGGATTCCACTGGGAAGAGTTCAATTCCCGTCGGCGCCCCTACGGCTCGTTGGCTCAACGCACGATTGGCGACATGTTCGGTGCCAAGGACACCGCCCGCTGCGGTTTGGAATTGTCCTACGATTCCATCCTTCGAGGACGCAACGGCATCATTCACCGCCGCAAGGTGCTCAACAAATTCCTCAACATCATGGACACTCCGCCAATCGACGGCGCTGATATCGTCACGACAATCGACGTGAACATGCAGGACCTGGCAGAGCGCTCTGTGCTCAACGAGTTGAAGGAAATCAATGGTAATGTGGGTGTGGCTATCGTGATGGAAGTGGCCACGGGCGACATCAAGGCCATTGTCAACATGACAAAATGTGCGGACGGCGAATATCGTGAAGTGAAAAACGACGCTGTCAGCGACTTGTTGGAGCCAGGCTCCGTATTCAAGACCGCCTCCATCATGGTGGCACTTGACGATGGCGTGGTCGACACCACCTATATGGTGGAAACCGGTGGCGGTGTATGGAATATGTATGGCCGAGACATGAAAGACCACAACTGGCGTCGGGGTGGTTACGGAATGATGAGCCTGCCCAAGACCCTGATGGTCAGTTCCAACATCGGTGTGAGCCGTATCATTGATGACCATTACCACAACAATCCGGAAAAGTTTGTCGAGGGAATCTACCGCACGGGCTTGGCTTCCGACCTTCAGCTTCCACTTGTCGGTTCCTCGAAACCTATTATCCGTATGCCGAAGAAAAACAAGCGCGGACAGTGGATCAATTGGAGCAAGACGGCACTGCCGTGGATGAGCATCGGCTATGAGACACAGATACCACCTATCTCCACATTGACTTTCTATAATGCCATAGCGAATGGCGGCAAGATGATGCGCCCACGCTTTGTGAAGCAGGTGGTCAAGAATGGAGAGGTCCTCATGGACTTCCCTCCTGAGGTGATCAAGCAACAGATATGCAAGCCCAAGACGCTCGGCGAGATACAGACGATTCTGGAACACGTGGTGAGCCAAGGTTTGGGAAAGAAAGCCGGCTCGTCCTCGTTCTTGGTGGCCGGAAAGACCGGTACGGCGCAAATCTCCAAGGGCGCGGCAGGCTACAAGAGCGGAACAACCAACTATCTGTTGAGTTTCGCGGGCTATTTCCCTGCCGACAAGCCCCGCTACAGTTGCATTGTCTGCATTCAGAAGTCGGGACTTCCGGCATCCGGTGGCGGTATGAGCGGCGTGGTGTTCCATCATATCTCAGAAGGCATCATGGCACAAAACTTGAAAATGGACGTGAGCGACGCACGCGATTCCTCTTCTGTGCCTTTCCCGACTGTGAAATATGGCAACCTCCTTTCTGCCGACTACGTGCTGACAGGCTTAGGCTTCAATGTGGAGAATGGCTGGGGAGGACGTTATCCGTTTGGCACCCCCATCTGGGGTGTGGTGGATCACGACCGGAAGGAAATGATTCTGCACCGCCGCCCTGCCTACGGCAAGGAGTTCGTGCCCGATGTGTCAGGTATGGGTGCTCGTGATGCCGTGTATCTCATGGAGAGCCGTGGCATACGGGTCAAGATAAAAGGCCGTGGAAAAGTCATCCGGCAAAGCGTTAGCCCGGGCTACAGGGTGAAGAAAAACATGGTGTGCGAGATAGAACTTGGATAGAAATAAAAAACATATATAGATTATGAAACTGACAGAATTGCTTAAAAACATCAAACCGTTGACCATTGTCGGCGATGCTGACAAGGAAATCACCGGTGTGAACATTGATTCGCGCCGCATTGAGAAAGGCCATCTGTTTGTTGCAATGAAAGGAACACAGGTAGACGGACACAAATTTATCGGCAAGGCGATAGAACTGGGCGCTGCAGCCATCTTGTGCGAAGACCTTC
This sequence comes from Prevotella sp., assembly GCA_050873125.1. Lineage (GTDB taxonomy): Bacteria > Bacteroidota > Bacteroidia > Bacteroidales > Bacteroidaceae > Prevotella. The sequence continues at coordinate 51,049 of JBNMIE010000003.1, read as the reverse complement.
CGGAAGAGAAAGCGGAAGGCGTGTGCTATGTACAAGTGGAGTCGACAGAAGACGCAGTGGGCAAAGTGGCCACCTTGTTCTATGGAGATCCTTCACGCAAACTGAAATTGGTAGGCGTGACGGGAACCAACGGCAAAACGACGATTGCAACCTTATTATATAATATGTTTACCAAAATGGGACATAAGTGTGGCTTGCTTTCCACCGTATGCAACTATGTGGTGGATGAGGCTATCCCGGCAGACCATACGACTCCAGACCCGATTGAACTGAACGCTCTTCTCCACAAGATGGTGGAAGCGGGCTGTGAGTATGCATTCATGGAGTGCAGTTCGCATGCCATTGCGCAGAAGCGTATCGGCGGACTGAACTTCACAGGTGGAATCTTCACCAACCTGACCCGTGACCACTTGGATTATCACAAGACATTTGAGAACTACCGCAATGCCAAGAAGGCATTCTTCGACGGACTTCCCAAAACAGCGTTTGCCATCACCAATGCGGACGACAAGAACGGCATGATTATGGTGCAGAACACCAAGGCCACCGTTAAAACCTATTCCGTACGCAGCATGGCAGACTTCAAGGCCCGTATCATCGAGTGCCATTTCGGAGGCATGTATCTTGATATCGACGGCCATGAAGTAGGTGTGCAGTTTATCGGCAAATTCAATGTGAGCAATCTCCTCGCCGTCTATGGTGCAGCCCGCATGCTCGGCAAGGAGCCAGAAGACATCCTGGTGGTGATGAGCACCCTGCACAGTGTGAGCGGACGCTTGGAGCCTATACAGTCGCCCGATGGTGTGACCGCCATTGTGGACTATGCCCACACACCGGACGCTCTTGAGAATGTGCTGAACGCCATCCATGAAGTGCTGAACGGCAAGGGACATGTCATTACCGTTTGTGGTGCTGGCGGCAACCGCGACAAGGGCAAGCGCCCCTTGATGGCTCAAGAGGCCGTGAAGCAGAGCGACAAGGTCATCATCACAAGCGACAACCCACGCTTTGAGGAGCCTCAGGACATCATCAACGACATGCTCGCCGGACTCAATGCCCAGCAGATGAAGAAAGTCGTCAGCATTGTCGACCGCAAGGAGGCTATCCGCACAGCCTGCATGATGGCACAGAAAGGCGACGTGATATTGGTGGCAGGAAAAGGCCATGAAAACTATCAGGAGATTAAGGGCGTGAAGCATCATTTCGACGACAAGGAAGTGCTCCACGAGATATTCGGAACGAAATAACAAAAAGAACGCAAGATGTTATACTATTTATTCAGATTCCTTGAGCAGTTCGGCATTCCCGGTTCACACATGTGGGGGTACATCTCCTTCCGTGCATTGCTGGCCTTGGTCCTGTCGCTCATTATCTCGGCATGGTTTGGCGAGAAGTTTATCAAGTATTTGAAGAGCAAGCAAATCACCGAGACCCAGAGAGATGCGTCTATCGATCCTTTCGGCGTCAAGAAAATAGGAGTGCCTTCCATGGGCGGTGTCATCATCATTCTTGCCATATTACTGCCGGTGATTTTGCTGGGACGTATGCGCAACATCTATCTGATTCTGATGATCATCACCACCGTTTGGCTTGGATTCCTGGGTGGCATGGACGACTTTATCAAGATTTTCCATCATGACAAGGAAGGCTTGAAGGGCCGCTACAAGATTGTGGGTCAAGTAGGTATCGGACTGATCGTGGGCATCGTCCTGTGGGCAAGTCCCGATGTCAAGATGAACGAGAATCTGGCCATAGAGAAACAAGGTCAGGAGGTGGTGGTGAAACATCGCAGCGAAGCCACCAAATCGCTGAAGACCACCATTCCTTTTGTCAAGGGACATAACCTGGACTACTCGCGCCTCATGTCCTTCATGGGAAAATACAAGACTGCGGCAGGATGGATCTTGTTTGTCATCATGACGATTATTGTGGTGACGGCAGTTTCTAATGGTGCCAATCTGAATGATGGTATGGATGGTATGTGTGCGGGCAACTCCGCGATTATCGGCGTGGTGCTGGGCATCTTTGCCTATGTCAGTTCGCACATAGAATATGCCGCCTATCTGAATATCATGTATATTCCTGGCACTCAGGAACTCGTGGTGTTTTTCTGCGCGTTTGTCGGAGCGTTGATAGGCTTCTTGTGGTACAATGCCTATCCAGCGCAAGTGTTCATGGGAGACACCGGCTCGCTGACCATCGGTGGTATTATTGGTGTGGGCGCAATCATCATCCACAAGGAATTGATGCTGCCCATACTCTGTGGCATCTTCTTTGTGGAGAGTTTGAGTGTCATCATGCAGGTGTGGTATTATAAGATAGGTAAGCGCCATGGTGTGAAGCAGCGTATCTTCAAACGCACGCCAATCCACGACAACTTCAGAACCCAACAGAGTCAGCTCGACCCAGAGTGCAAGTATTTGATCAAGAAGCCCAATGGCGCCATCCATGAATCTAAAATCACGATACGTTTCTGGATTGTCACCATCATATTGGCGGCATTGACGATCATTACATTGAAAATAAGATAAAGCTGCAAAGCGAAATAAACAAGGAGAACAATGATGAAAAGAATAGTAGTATTGGGAGCAGGCGAGAGCGGCGCAGGAGCCGCAGTGCTCGCTAAGGCAAAAGGATTTGATGTCTTTGTTTCAGACATGTCGTCTATCAAAGACAAGTACAAGGCCCTGCTCGACCAACATCAGATAGAATGGGAAGAAGGACACCACACGGAGGATAAAATCCTCAATGCGGATGAAATCATCAAGAGCCCGGGCATCCCCAAGGAAGCACCGATGATTCAGAAAGTGATGGCTAAAGGTATCCATATCATCAGCGAAATTGAGTTTGCTGGCCGTTACACAAATTCAAAGATGGTTTGTATCACGGGAAGTAATGGCAAGACCACTACGACATCTCTCATCTACCACATCTTCAAGTCAGCCGGTTATGATGTGGGCTTGGCTGGCAACATAGGCAAGAGCCTTGCACTTCAGGTGGCGGAAGATCCGCACGAGTATTATGTGATCGAGTTGAGCTCGTTCCAGTTGGACAACATGTACGACTTCCATGCGAACATCGCCATTCTGTTGAACATCACTCCCGACCATTTGGACCGCTATGACTTCTGCATGCAAAACTATGTGAACGCCAAGATGCGCATCATCCAAAACCAGACAGAAGCCGATAGCTTCATTTATTGGAATGACGACCCGATTATCCGTAAGGAACTGGAGAAGTATGACATTCACGCCATCCAGTATCCATTCTCAGAGCTGAAAGAGAAAGGCTCTATCGGATATATCGAGGAAGGACAATATAAGATAGAAAAGCCGACTCCGTTCAATATGGAGCAGGAAGAGTTGAGCTTGACAGGTAAGCACAACATTTACAACTCGCTTGCCGCAGGCATCGCCTCCAACATTTCCGGCATCAAGAAAGAAGTGATCCGCAAGAGTCTGAGCGACTTCCCTGGTGTGGAACACCGGTTGGAAAAGGTTGCCAAGGTGAAAGGCGTGCAATATGTCAATGACTCCAAGGCTACGAATGTGGATGCTTGCTGGTATGCCCTCGAAAGCATGAAGACACCCACCATCCTCATCCTCGGAGGCAAGGACAAGGGAAACGATTACAACCACATCAAAGAACTCGTCAAGCAAAAGTGCAAGGGACTGGTCTATTTAGGAGCGGACAACACAAAACTGCATGATTTCTTTGACGGCATGGGCATTCCTGTCCGTGACACCAACAATATGAAAGATTGTGTGGCAGCTTGTTACGAGATGGCAGAACCTGGAGACACAGTATTGCTCAGCCCTTGCTGCGCCAGCTTCGACCTCTTTAAAAATATGGAGGACAGAGGTGAGCAGTTTAAGGCACGTGTGAGAGAACTTTAACATGAATGAGTAGAAATGGCTATAGACAGAACATTAGGAAATATATTCAAGGGAGACAAGGTCATCTGGATGGTCTTCTTCTTCCTTTGTATCATCAGCGTCATTGAGGTGTTCAGTGCCTCTTCGTCGCTTACATACAAAGGAGGCAGCTATTGGGCGCCCATCATCAAGCATGGGGCCATTCTTGCCGTAGGCATATTTTTTATGGTAGTGACACTGAACATCAAGTGTCGGTACTTCAAGATTGTCACTCCTTTTATGCTGATACTGGCTTTCCTTTTGCTTATAGCCGTTCATGTGGTCGGACAGTCCATCAATGGCGGTGCCCGCTGGATTTCCATCTTGGGCATACAGTTCCAACCCTCAGAGATTGCAAAGGGCGCATTGGTGCTTGCTACAGCCCAGATACTCAGTGCTATGCAGACAGAACAAGGGGCAGACCGTAAGGCGATAAGATATATCCTGATAACGGCGAGCTTCCTGATTTTCCCAATTGCCACAGAGAACTTGTCCACAGCCATGCTCATCTTCTTTGTCATTTGCATCATGATGTTTATTGGCAGAGTGCCCATGGCACAGTTGGGAAAGCTATTCGGGGTACTCATGTTGTTCGGAGTCTTCGCTATTTCTTTTGTGATGCTTGCCGGAAAATCAGACGATCAACAACCATTGAAGAATGGAGTGAAGATAGAGCAGGTGGCATCAGAGAAGCAAGAGAAGAGTTCTATAGAAAAGGTACTCCACAGAACAGATACCTGGAAGGCCCGTATTCTCAAATTCTTTGACCATACGGAAGTGCCACCCGAGAAATTCGACCTTGACAAGGACGCACAGGTGGGACATGCCAATATTGCCATCGCGTCTTCTAATATCGTCGGGAAAGGACCGGGCAATTCTGTCGAACGCGACTTCCTGTCACAAGCCTTTTCAGACTTTATCTACGCCATTGTGATAGAGGAAACAGGCATTGAGGGTGCTGTAGCAGTAGCGATGCTTTACATCATTCTCCTGTTCAGGACAGGCCGTATAGCCAGTCGGTGTGAGAACAATTTCCCTGCGCTGCTGGCCATGGGATTGGCTATTCTGCTTGTGGTGCAGGCCCTTTTCAATATGCTTGTGGCAGTAGGTCTGATGCCGGTTACCGGTCAGCCACTACCATTGATCAGTAAGGGAGGAACTTCAACCATTATCAATTGCATCTATGTGGGAGTGATCTTGAGCGTGAGTCGTTCGGCGAAGAAAAAGAAGCCGATGGAAGACAATATGCCAAAAGAAACACTGGCTGCAGCTTGATAAGTGACGTTCAAACATAAAAAAGTAATGTAAAATGACGGAAAGAGCATTTTTTTTGCTACTTTTGCGAAATAAATAACCAATGAATATGGACAAGGATTTAAGAATCATCATCAGTGGAGGCGGCACAGGAGGCCATATCTTTCCTGCAGTGTCTATAGCCAATGCCGTCAAGGCAAAACACCCTGATGCCAAAATATTGTTTGTGGGAGCGCTTGGCCGCATGGAAATGCAGCGCGTTCCTGCCGCAGGATATGAAATCAAAGGCCTGCCTATCTGTGGTTTCGACCGCAAACATTTGCTGAAGAACATTGCCGTGCTTTTCAAGATATGGAAGAGCCAGCGCATGGCCAAGAAAATCATACGGGAGTTCAAACCAATGGCTGCTGTTGGAGTTGGAGGCTATGCCAGCGGTCCGACATTGAATGAATGTGCGGCTATGGGCATCCCTTGTCTGATACAGGAACAGAACTCCTATGCAGGTGTGACCAACAAACTTCTGGCCAAGAAAGCCGATAAAATCTGTGTGGCCTATGATGGCATGGAGCGCTTCTTCCCGGCAGACAAAATTATCAAGACAGGAAATCCGGTGCGCCAAGCATTATTGGAAACGACAATCAGTCATGAAGACGCCGTCAAATCATTTGGCTTAGACCCCGAGAAGAAAACCATTTTGCTTGTCGGTGGAAGTCTTGGTGCGAGAACTATCAACGAGAGTGTGATGCAACATCTCGATTTGGTAGAGTCTTCCGGTGTTCAGTTCATTTGGCAAACAGGTAAGTATTACAATGCTGCCATTATGGAACAACTGAGTAAGCACAAGCAATTGCCAATGTTGAAAGTGATGGATTTCATCAGTGACATGGGAGCAGCCTATAAGGCAGCCGACTTGGTTATCAGCCGCGCCGGTGCAAGCTCCATCTCTGAGTTCTGTCTTATCGGCAAGCCGGTCATCCTGGTACCTTCACCCAATGTGGCTGAAGACCATCAAACTAAGAATGCATTGGCTTTGGTCAACAAGAATGCCGCTCTCTATGTGAAAGACGCAGAAGCTCCGGCAGTTCTGCTTGAAACGGCAGTCAAGACTGTGACCGATGACGAGACGCTGAAGAAATTGAGCGAGAATGTAAAGAAACTTGGATTATGCAATTCGGCTGATGTGATAGCCGATGAAGTGATTAAACTTGCAACAAAAAGAAAATAAAATGGAAATCAAAGATATAAAGGCCGTTTATTTTGTCGGTGCCGGCGGCATCGGTATGAGTGCCATTGCCCGCTATTTCCTTCATAAAGGAGTAGTGGTGGCAGGATATGACAAAACTCCTTCAGAACTTACACATGAACTTGAGAAAGAGGGAGCCCTGATTCATTATGAGGAAGATGTGGAAAAGATTCCCGCAGCATGTAAGGACAAATCCTCATGCTTGGTGATTTATACACCGGCGATTCCTGCAGAGCATAAGGAATTGGTCTATTTCAGAGAGAATGGCTTTGAAATAGAAAAACGTGCCCAGGTATTAGGCACGTTGACTCGTACCCACAAAGGACTTTGTGTGGCAGGAACTCATGGCAAGACCACAACATCCACCATGTGCGCCCATATCATGCATCAGAGCCATGTGGATTGCAATGCTTTCCTCGGTGGCATTTCCAAAAACTATGGCACAAACTATATCCTCTCAGACCATAGCGATTATGTGGTCATTGAGGCGGATGAGTTTGACCGCTCTTTCCATTGGCTCCGTCCGTGGATGAGTGTGATTACCGCCACAGATCCCGACCATCTTGACATCTATGGAACCAAAGAAGCTTATCTTGAAAGTTTCCGCCACTATACAACTTTGATACAACCCGGTGGCGCCTTGATTATCCACAAGAATCTGGAAATGAAGGCAGACGTACAGCCGGGAGTGAAAGTTTATGAGTATAGCCGGGATGAAGGTGATTTCCATGCAGAGAACATTCGTATTGAGAATGGAGAAATCACATTTGACTTCATCTCACCGGTTGAAAATATCAAGGATGTAGTCCTTGGCCAGCCGATACCTATCAATATCGAGAATGGAGTGGCAGCCATGGCTATGGCACAGTTGAATGGTTGTACAGCAGAGGAAATCAAAAACGGAATGGCCACTTATGGTGGTGTAGACCGTCGTTTTGATTTCAAGATCAAGAATGACAAGATTGTGTTCTTGAGCGATTATGCCCATCATCCAAAGGAAATCTATCAGAGTGCCAAGAGTTTGCGCGAACTGTATAAGAATCGTAAGATTACTGCGATATTCCAGCCGCATCTCTATACCCGTACCCGAGATTTCTACCATGAGTTTGCAGATGCCTTGAGCCAGCTCGATGAAGTCATTCTTTGCGACATCTATCCTGCCCGTGAACAACCCATTCCGGGAGTGACCTCCAAACTCATCTATGACAATCTCAAACCGGGAGTCATCAAGCAGATGATACATAAAGAGGATGTACTTCCCCTTGTGAAGAGTCGCGATTTTGATGTGCTGGTGGTATTGGGAGCCGGAGACTTGGATAATTTCGTGCCCCAGATTACAGAGATATTGAAAGAAAAAACAGGAAGCAAGTAAAAATAGTCAAACCTGATATGCATATAAACTGGAAGAAGACCATAATTGTCGCACTTGACGTGGTGCTTGGCATCTATGTGGCTGTAGCAATGACTACATTCAATAGTGCTGAGGCTGAGTCTTCTGTATGCACTAAGGTGGCGATAGACATCAGTGACGGCAACACCAATGGCTTCTTGAGCAGCAATGAAATCAAGGCCATCTTGCAGCGTCACGATCTGTATCCATTATCCCGGAAAATGTCATCCGTTGATCCCCGGAAGATAGAAGACTTGCTGAAAGTGAGTCCTTTTGTCAAGACGGCAGAGTGTTATAAGACTGTGGACGGACATGTGAACATCGTCGTAACGCAGCGGATGCCGATAGTCCGAATCAAAAGCGATGCCAATGGCGACTATTACTTGGATGAGAAAGGCGGAATCATGCCTAACTCAAAGTATACGTCAGACCTGATCATTGCGACCGGAGACATCAACAAGGCTTTCGCGACAAATTATGTGGCGTTTTTGGCGGGAGCCTTAATGGAAAACGACATGTGGCGCAATCTGGTGGAACAGATCAATGTGTTGCCAGACAAGAGCATAGAGATTGTGCCCAGGGTTGGTGACCATATCGTCAATATCGGTTATCTTCCCTATCATCATAATAGGGCGGAACGGCAAGATTCCATCGTGTCTTACGTGAACAGACAGATGAACCGGTTGGAGAAATTCTATAAATATGGACTCTCCCAAGCCGGTTGGAACAAATACTCCTATATAGATTTGGAGTTCAGCAACCAAATCATCTGCAAGAAAAAGTCGGCCTCTCATCCTGTTGTGGCGCAACCGGAACCTGCTGAGGTTCAGAATGAAGTGCCGACAGAAAAGCCCACGTCTTCGGAACCAACAACGGCAGAAGCTGGCGACAGTCATAAGAAGGACAATTCGAGTGACGTTAAAAAATCCTCGGATACAAACAAATCCGTAGAGAAAGGGAAGACTTCCAGTGTGAAGAAATCCACAGACACGAAGAAAACAAAAGAAGTGAAACAACATAAGAATTAGAAATCGGAAATAATAATACGTGTATGGCTGAATTTATTGTAGCTATTGAACTGGGATCCTCCAAGATTACCGGAATAGCAGGCAGAAAGAACCTCGACGGCAGCATCAAGATTTTGGCTGTTGTCAAGGAAGACTCTACCCAATGCATCCGCAATGGTGTGGTCTATAACATTGACAGAACTTGCCAATGCTTGACCAACATTGTCAATAAACTGAAGAATTTACTCAAGACCAACATCGCCCATGTGTATGTAGGAGTGGGCGGACAATCTATTCGCAGTGTCAAGAACGTCATTGTTAAAGACTTGCCTACCGATACCATCATCACCAAAGACATGATTGATGAGTTGATGGACGGCAATCGCAACATGACCTATCCTGACCAGGAAATTCTTGATGCTGTGACACAGGAGTATAAGGTCGATGCCCAATTGCAAATCGACCCTATAGGTATTCCTGCAACCCGTTTGGAGGGAAACTTCCTCAACATTCTGTGGCGTAAGAATTTCTACCGCAATCTCAACAAGTGCTTTGACAATGCGGGCATTGCCATTGCTGAGATGTATCTGGCACCATTGGCACTTGCCGACAGCGTGTTGAGTGAGGCTGAGAAACGTGGTGGATGTGTCCTCATCGACTTGGGAGCTGATACGACAACCGTTTCAGTCTATTATAAGAATATTCTCCGTCATCTGGCTGTCATTCCACTTGGCGGTGCCAATATCACTCGCGACATCGCTTCTCTCCAGATGGAAGAGAGTGAGGCAGAGCGCATGAAACTGAAATATTCCAGCGCCTTCACAGAAGGCAAGGATATCGACGACACACTTCGCTATCCGATAGACAAGGATCGTGAGGTTGTCGCCCGACAGTTCATCGAGATTGTTGAGGCTCGTGTGGAGGAAATCGTAGAGAATGCCTGGTTCCAGGTGCCATCTGAATATGCCGACAAACTCTTGGGTGGTATTATTCTGACCGGTGGTGGAGCCAACATGAAGAATATAGACCGTGCGTTCCGCAACCATACACGTGTGGAGAAAATCCGTATTGCCAAGTTCGTCACCCAGACGGTGGACTCGACGGATCCGACCATCAATGCCAAGAATGGCACGATGAACACTGTCCTCGGACTGCTTGCCAAGGGAAATATGAACTGCGCAGGCCCAGAGATAGACTCATCGTTGGGACTCTTCAGTGAACCTGTCGGAACAACAACCGGCTCAACTGTGGAGAATCATCAGAAGCCACGCAAGCCTGGCGAAATCACTGGAACAGGTGTGGTGCTGACCGAAGCCGAGAAAAATGCACTTGAGGAAGAAAAACGCAAGAAAGAAATGGAGGCTGAGGAAGAGCGTAAACGTCAGGAGGCAGAAGCTGAGGAAGAGCGCAAACGTCAGGAAGACAAGAAAAAGAACAGCCTTTCGCACAGATTCTTGCGGGGAATGAAAGATTTCTTCAGCAAGATGACTGAGCCAGATGACGCGGATTAAGTATTTGATTAGACGAAAGAAATTCTTAAAAGAAACATTATGCCAAACGAAAATAGAGAAAACAACATTGTTGATTTCGGCGAACCCGAAAAAGGCAATAGCATCATCAAGGTGATTGGTGTCGGTGGCGGCGGAGGCAACGCTGTCAACCACATGTATCGCGAAGGTATTCATGACGTGAGCTTTGTTCTCTGCAACACGGATAACCAGGCCCTTAACGATTCCCCTGTGCCTATTCATCTCCAGTTGGGCAAGGAAGGTTTGGGCGCAGGAAACCGTCCAGCCAAGGCTCGTCAAGCTGCGGAAGAGAGTATAGACGATGTGCGCCGTATGCTCAACGACGGTACAAAAATGGCATTCATCACTGCTGGTATGGGTGGTGGAACCGGTACGGGTGCCGCTCCTGTCATTGCCCGTGTGTCCAAGGAATTGGGCATTCTCACTGTCGGCATTGTGACAATTCCATTCCGTTTTGAGGGACCTAAGAAGATTGACCAGGCTCTCGATGGTGTGGAGGAAATGGCAAAGCATGTGGATGCACTGCTTGTCATCAACAATGAGCGGTTGCGTGAGATTTATCCCGAGCTCACGGTGCTTGACGCTTTTGCCAAGGCTGATGATACGTTGAGCGTGGCTGCCAAGAGCATTGCCGAGATTATCACTGTCCATGGCTTGGTCAACCTCGACTTCAACGACGTGAAAACCGTCTTGAAAGATGGTGGTGTGGCTATCATGAGTACTGGTTATGGCGAAGGTGACGGACGTGTGAAAAAGGCAATTGACGACGCACTCAATTCGCCTTTGCTCAATGATAATGATGTGTTCAACTCCAAGAAAATCCTGCTCAACATCTCGTTCAGCAGCGAGAAGAAGGAAAATGCCGGACTAATGATGGAGGAGATGAACGATGTCAACGACTTCATGGCGAAGTTTGGCGCCGACTTTGAAATCAAGTGGGGACTCGCCCTTGATCCTGAATTGGGAAAGAAAGTGAAGATAACCATTCTTGCGACAGGCTTTGGTATAGACAATGTCGACGGCATGAACGGTCACTTGAAGAAGCATACCCAAGAAGAGGCTACCCGCCTCGCAGAAGAGGAGGAAAAGGCGGCAGAACGCCAGGAACGTCGCAGTCATTATTATGGTTCACAAGACAACAAGGTGAACTACAAACGTCGTCCTCATATCTTCTTGTTCCGTCCGGAAGACTTGGACAATGAAGACGTGATTCTCGCCGTAGAAAACACGCCGACCTATAAGCGTACTCGCCAAATGCTGGAAGATATCCGTCGCCAAGGGCAGTCCGCAGAAAAGGTGGAAGACGAGAAGAAAGACAACGAACCGGTACAAGGTGGTACAATTCTCTTTGAATAAACACATTTAAAACACAATAATTATGGCACTTTATGATCAAGTAAGCAATGACATTAAAGAGGCTATGAAAGCCCGCGACAAAGTGAGACTGGAAACTTTGCGCAACATCAAGAAAGTATTTATCGAGGCAAAAACAGCTCCGGGTTCCAATGATACATTGGACGATGCTGATGCCCTGAAGATATTGCAGAAGCTGGCCAAGCAAGGCAATGAGTCGGCTGAAACCTACAAGCAGCAAAACCGCGAGGATCTTGCCGCAGAGGAATTGGCACAAGTCAAGGTCATCGAGGAGTATCTGCCCAAACCGCTCAGCGAGGAAGAGATAGAAGCTGCAGTAAAAGCTATCGTTGAGCAGACTGGTGCTTCAAGCATGAAGGATATGGGCAAGGTGATGGGCATGGCAAGTAAGCAGTTGGCCGGTCGGGCTGACGGCAAAGTCATCTCCACCATTGTGAAGAAACTTCTTGCCTAATATCTGTGGTTCATGGCAAAGAAAAAACGCGAGATAGAAGCCTCAGACTATGGCTTCGGTGCTTCGTGTTTGAGTGGCAACGATGAGTATCGTCGGCATACGCTTATCCGAAGCATTGAGCATTCCGTCGAAAACATGACACTCAAGGAATTGGAAGCCTTGAGCTATGACATGTTTACCAAAGGCTACATAGACTATCCCGATCTATAAATCAAATCATACAACAGGCAACGTGATTGTGACAAGAATAAAGACACAATTCTGCGTTGCCTGTTTCTTTTTTATTCAGTAATTCTTGTCAATATGTCCGGCACTTGGCTACGAAGATTCTTGGATTTGATAGCGCCTCGTCACTGTGTGATGTGTGGGCGGAAGTTGATGGTCCAGGAGAACATCATCTGCATAGAATGTCTCTTGACCATACCCCGTACCGATTACGAACGTCATCCTTACGACAATCCGATGGCACGACTCTTTTGGGGCCAGATACCCATAGAGAAGTGTGCGGCATTGGCTTTCTATCAGAAACACTTGAACTGGAGCCATCTTATCCATTGCATGAAATACGGCAACAGACCGGACATAGGAATCTACTTGGGCAGAATTACCGCCAAGCAATTTCAAAGTTTCCACTTTTTTGATGGAATAGACGCGATCATTCCCGTACCGTTGGCCAAGAACAGACAACGTACACGCGGCTATAACCAGTGTGAATGCATAGGACAAGGCTTGTCGGAAGTCACAGGCATCCCGATGGTCACAGATGCCGTCATTCGCACATCGTTCAAGAGTAGCCAAACCACCAAAGGCGTTGAAGATAGACGGAAGAACGTGGAAAGGGTGTTCAAACTGCGTAATGGAAGAGCAATAGAAAACAAGCACGTCCTTCTTGTCGACGACGTGGTCACCACAGGTTCCACAACAATGTCCTGTGCCCGGCCATTGCTTGAAGTCCCAGGTCTGAAACTAAGCATCCTTTCCCTCAGTTTCGTTTCCGATCCATTCATTCATGTGAACAGAGATACTCCAGAAGAATATCGGAAAAAGATGAATGTATGGTGAAAGTATAACTGCCAGCATGCCATTCAATGGAACATACCGGCAGTTATAAAATTACTTTTTGATGCGAATTTTCCCAGTTATCTCTACAGAAACAGGAGGTAAACAATGTCCGGCATCACAAGCTTGATAAGTGAGAGTCACTTTCACAGGGAATTCTTTTTTGCCCTTGAGGATTTTTTCTGATGGGCATATAAAAGTCTGAGAAAGATTAAAACTGTTTTCCAAAACATCCCCTTCGGGCCATGATGCCACTTTGCCTACTTTCTTGAATTCTTTAGGCAATACCACCTCAATAGTTGTAGGAATAAAACCTTCCTTGGCAGTTTCCTCCGTGTCGGCATATGCATGCCATCCTTTGGCAAGAACCAATCTCAAGTCTATTTTGTATTTACATCCATAGCTCATTTTTTGTGGAAAGAGTATATCGCCTGATAAGATTCCATTAGGTGTTGTCTTCAGAGCAATCGTGTCGTTGAGTCCAACCATGTGAGCCATGTTCTCAGCGTCTACATCATATACATTATGACTCTTTTCTTCTTTGTATGCCAATTCGTTGGGCTTTAATTTTTCAACGCCAAACTTTTCCATTTCTTGTTCCAACCAAATTTTTTCTTCTTCGTTGAGACCGTAGTCGGTTGATTGGGACATTACATTTAGAGTCTTTTGTGCACTTGTCTCCACAATTTTTCCATAGCGGAAACTGAGTAGATTTGCCTTGACTCGCAGCAATCTGTTTCCTGGATTGTTCATCCTACAGCGCGCATTAAGAATTGCATTGATGGCACTATTGCCTGCTTGCAAATAATATCTGTCATTTGTTTTAGACAAATAAATGTCATCAGAAATCTTTTGAAGCACGTCAATATAGTTGGAATCAGCATCCCAAAATCCCATATTTCCATCCTTCCGAGTTTGTTCATGCTTCTTACGGAGTTCTTCTAAGTAAGCGAGTGCATTTCCTGTGCTCAGTTTGGATATAGCGCGGAATTTAAGTTCTGCGTTCTCCAAATTGTCGGGAATGATATAAGAGAGGTATACGGCTTCCATATTCCGCCCTTCAGCAAGATATTTTTCAATGGTTTGCCTATCAGCCTTTATTCCATCTCGTGGCACAACATGAAGTGCCCATGCCGCTAAACGTGCTTCTTCAGCAGCTGATGGTGTCCATGCATCCCAACGACCACGGATAAAGCCGTTGTCGTCTATCAGTATCATACAGGGATGTGAACCCTTCACATGAACATAGAGAGAGTCAGAACCGTTACCTCCAATTGATGGATAACGAATGCCTTTTTCTTTCCACCATTCATCAGGATTATATCCTTTGATGCCGGATTCCATGCAGTTGACTCCAATCAAAGCCATGTCGTCAAACTCATGGCTCTTGCGACGCATCAGAGAATCCAAGTCAACAGCGAGCAACCTGCATCCATTACACCATGTTGCCCAAAAGTTCATCAGAACGAATTTCCCTTTAAGTTTTTTGCTGTTGTATTGCTTGTTCAAGTAATAATCAGGGCATTTTGTGCCTATTTGAGACGCGGCAACTCCTCCATTACTATGTCTTGAACCTGCCCATGTTGAGGAGTATTGGGACATAAACGCATTGAGCGCCTTATAATCCTGGGCAGATATGTTAATGGTAATGAAGAATGTTGCTACTAATAAGAATAATCTATTCATGTTATTATGACAATTTATTTGTTGCAATATTCAGCAATCTTCTTGCGTAAATCATCGCCTCGCAGATTCTTCGCGATAACTCTTCCATTTCCATCTACAAGGAACATTGTTGGTATACTATTCACATTGTATTGTGTGCATACAATAGATTTCCATCCCTTCAGGTCGCTCACTTGTGTCCATTTGTATCCTTCTTTCTTTATTCCAGCCAGCCAACTATCTTTTTTTGAATCGAGAGATACACCAAGCACGTCAAATCCCTTGCAATGGAATTCGTCATAGATGGTTTTGACATTCTTTCCTTCAGCGATGCAGGGTCCACACCAAGAGGCCCAAAGATCGATGAGCACAACCTTTTTCCCTTTGACAAATTGGTGCATACTTACATTTTTCCCTGTGGTATCAGGCAAGATAAAGTCTTCCAATACATTACCGTCTGCAGTTGCCAAATATTCTTTCACGTGCTTTCCCAAGTTTTTACCTGCAGGGAGATTCTTGATGGTGCTGCTCATCTGGTCATAACAAGCTTTCACATCCTCCATGAATCCCCATTCCACAGCAGAAGAACTGTATTTTCCAAGAGCATAGGCTGCGGCGAGATCTGGTGTCTTGGTGTATGATTTCAATTTGTTTACAAACTTTTCAGATCCATATTCTTCATTGGAATTTCCATTTTTGAAGATCATATCGTTGAATTCCATCACCTTGTTGTGTGTGGGGTTTCCTGTCACTGTTTGCTCAAAGAAGGTATTGTTTCCCCATGTGTATGTTCCACTGCCAATTTTTACATAAGTGTCACAATAGTCAAGATAAATCATATTGTTCGCTTTGTTTTCGCTTTCAATACGCATGAGACACACTTCTTGAGGTTCATGGCCAGACAAGTCGAATTCGAAATGTCCATTATGAACATATGTGGAATCAGGCTTCTGCCCAAAATAAAGGTAAAGTTTTTCACCTTCTTTGAGCGTTTGTCCTTCACCTTTCAAGGTCATCTTTTCTTGTCCAAGAGATGATAAAGACATCAGCAAGGTCAAGGATAAAATAATTAAATTCTTCATGTTTGTTATTTTAAGTTTATAGTTTTCTCTATGATGTGCTCTGATGGAGGCAGACACATTTGGTCATTACATACTTGGTAGGCAATTTTTATTTTAGCATGAATGTCTTGCATGGATCTTGATTTGAAGAAGAATTGCTTGAAAACGACCCTTCCTGAATATTTATTACCCACGGTATAAGGCTTGTCGACTTTTCCTATAGTCGTTATATCCTTAGGCAGTTCTACACTTACTGTGGTTGGTATGAATTCTTGTTTGTTGGGGTCATCCATTTCAACATAGCCATGCCATCCTTTGGCAAATTCAAGGATAATGTCAATTTCTCCTTCTTCTCCATTTTGTTTTCCTGTTATCAGATAGCTCACAGGATTATTCTCTTCATTGTCGAATTTCTGCGTTTTCACTATTGGCGGAGCTTCAACGGTGAGTGTTTGAGGGGTAGGTGCGGACGTCGGGTTCTTTGTTCCGTACATCACGAACACATAACCTCGATGGCGGAGTGTGAGATATTTCTCGTCTTTTAAGTTTCCCAAGTAGAATCCTCTTTGTGACGGATTCTTGTGTAGCCGTGCTTTCAATGAATCCAAAGAGGTGTACATATAATATTCACCCACATCTTTACCCGGCATTTCTATGCCTGTTTCGGCAATCCATTTCCATGCTACGCTGTCTGCACACTCAAAACCATTGATTGTAGGGATGGAGATACCGAGAATGATGTCGTTGACACCATCTCCGTTCAAGTCCCCGATGGCGATTTGTGGTTGGCATCCTGGCAATTCTTTGCTGTTGTCTGGAGTTGTAAAGAGAGGTACCGGTTTTTCAAAACGTAAACCGAGATTGGTCTTTACGCCTCGCATGAACGATATGGCATAACTGGCTCTTGAACTGTAATTGTCTGTAACCAGAAGATCAAGAACTCCGTCTCCATCCCAGTCTATGGGCGTCATATACGTTTTGATGACACCGCGTTGGGTGTCATTGTCAACGGTACGCAGTCGTGTGCCGTCGATGAAGTATAAAGGCTTGCGCAGTCCGAACTTGGGATTTTCTTTTGTTCCTACATTGAGAGCCACACGCAAACCTCCACTGCCGCCGACAAATAAATCCAATAATCCGTCTCCATTATAGTCACCGAAACCTGCGGAGGTGTAGTTCCAATAGGTGTTGCTGTTGGGACTTTCAGGGTCGTTTCCGTTATAGTATTTCACTTTAGGATCGTATCCTTCCTGTGGCACAAATTCTCGAGGCGAAAAACCATGCACACCTCCACGCCAAAGAGAGATGAGTCCAGGATTGTATTGTCCCGAAAGCAAGTCAGGATACCCATCTCCTGTAATGTCTACGAATCTTGGATGAATGCCGATACAACACCATTGGTGATTGGTGATAAGGCTGTCGCGTGTATCTGTGGCATAAAAATATTTGCCTGAGAATTTAGGTTTTTTCTTAGTGCCTTCGTTGATATACACTTTGATGTTGTTCTCTTTTTCTCCAGTAGAAAATTCACCGAGAAGCAAATCTGGTATTCCGTCGTGGTTCCAGTCATAAAGAGCAGGGTAACACAGTCCGTGTTTCCCTGTTCTTATTTCCATTTTGTTTCCGTCAATCCGTTGTGGTTGTGACAGAATCGGTGCACCTGCAATGGGCGTCATAGTGAGATGCTTCAGCTTGACAAATCCAGTAGTGCGCTTGAAATCGTCTTTTGGATTGTCTTTGGGATATTGTGCAAAAGACTGTCCTGTGAAGAGAAATCCTAAGGCAAATGCTATAAACTTTCTCATTATGATTACTGAGCTTTGATGTTTACATCATAGATTTTACCGAAATTCCAACCCTCTACCGTCTCTTTATTGTATTTTACGGCAGTGGAAATCTTACCGCTTGAGGCTTCTATATGCAGGGCATGGAGTGTGGATTCTGATCCGTTCCATGTGGCCACAAGCAAGATTTCGTCTGTGTTGCGCGTTTTCACATTCGGGCTGTTGAGAAGCATCATCATAGTTACCTCGCCAGAAAGGTTGTAGGCAGAGCCATCTTTCATGCTGATTTTTGAGGATTTATACAGCGTGTTGCCATCCACACCATACACATAAACGCCAGATGGAGTGGCATAATAGCACATGTTTTGCGAAGAACCGAAGTCAAAGGCGAAGGCGTTTCCAATGTTTTCCTCTCCACTAAGGTCATAAATGTGCTGAGGAATGTCTGCATTGCCACTTTTTCCTGCACTTGTTCCGATGTTGGGTGCCAAATCTACAGCAAAATATTTACCGGGATATTCGGGATTGTTGTTGTCTCCTTTGAGCGCGGCCATTACATGTCCTCGTGTGTCCACACTCATCTTCATCAAGTCTGCTTTCATGTCACCAGGGTTGAACACGACTTTGTCTGACTTGGTGTCAAGTAATCCTGTATACATGGTCGTGTTTCCTTGCATCACTTGCTGTAGTCCGACAAAACCTTTTTGCGATTCTCCGTTAACCGAGTTCGCATATATGATTACTTGTGTCCCACCACGAGCAATGCGGAGCAAGTGGGGTTGGAAAGTCATCATGTTTCCATCTCCGCACACTGTTGTCGGTTTAAACTCGGGAAAGAGGAAGGGATAGGTGTTGTTTGGCTCACAGAAATACACTTCGTCACCATCAAAGGCCACGAATGTAGTATGATCCATAAAGAACCCTTTAGGCTTGTTGGCGTTGACTTGTCGTGCGTCTTTCAGATAGAATAGACTCATCCATCCTCCCTTTGACGAAAAGTCTGTGTTGTTCATCACGTCAGCACTCTTGTCCGTCACGGCTACAAGATCATAGTGATCGGCAAAGTTGCTGCGGGCGTTTTCTGGTATTCCTTGAACGATAGTCTTGCCTTTTCCCTCGATTTTCTTTCCACCATTGTTGTTGGAATAGAGAGCGGAAATAGCTTTGGAATGGTCGGGAAGACTGCTATTGCTTGGCATGAATTCTTCAGCTTCAAGCACACCGATATCACTATTGCTGTCATCGCCATGAAGAACCATCAAACCCGTGACACCTTGAATGGTAATGGTGAATAGATTGGAACTATAGAAATCCCTTCCAGTGCTTTTCTGACGAATGTGAAGGCGGCATTGGTAGGAAGTGTTGAGTGCGATAATGCTACTGTCGAGATGACAAGTATAGTCCAATTCCTTGGATTGTGCGTTCTTAGCAACCAGTGAAACAAAGGTGTCGCGTCCCATATTGTTCTTAATATTTCCGTTCACCTCCCATAGATATTCCAGGTCGTTCTCGGGAATGTTGGTCTTGATGGTCGGTGTAATCTTGATCTGTTCCCCAATGCCAGCACTATAGGCATCACCAGGAATGGTGATTTCCACATCATCAAGAGACGTGTCATAATCGTTGCCCCCTTCATTATTGTAGCAGGCCGATAGACTGCATATCATGGACAATAGTGCGATATATATCTTTTTCATATTCAGTTGATTTTTGTTTGTTAATAGCTCCAAGCAGAGAACTGTGGTGTTGTTCCTGGTTCCCCACCATCTCCTTCAGGATATGTGATATTATGCTCTGTGATGTAATCGTTACATTTCTGTACGATATAGGTCACCTCCATATTGTTGTACCAGTTGCTATTACTGCCTCGTGGATCTTTTGTTCCTCCTGTCACAGCATAGTAAACAGACATTTTTGTTTGTGAGAAATAGCCGATATAGAAATCTGCATCATATCTGCCAGTCCACCAACTGGGCTTTGCAAAGCCATTATAAAGGCAGAGGTTCGTGGTCAGATGGTCTTCCAGTCCTGGCTTGAAATCTTGAGAGGAATTGATCTTGAAACAGATCGTGTCATGTACAGTGTCCAAATGATTGCTGCGAGTCACTTTCACCCAGAGTGTATCCACATCTTTACCGGCAAGGAGTACTACAGGTGTCTGCATTTCATACTTTGTTCGGCTGTCTGTCGGTTGCCGGTTGACGCTCACATTGAGTGTGCGGTCTTTGTCACTGGGCAATGCTGCGACCTTAAAAGGAATTCCTACCGAAACGGTTTCTCCCTCCTTGACATCAGGGCGTGTGCGGAAGGTGAAATCCACATTCTCCTCTGAAAACCATGCATAAGCACTGTCCTCAGACCATTTCTCTATTTTCTCCTCTGAACATCCTGACAGCAACAATACTGACAGGAAAGTCCAAAGCCATATATTCTTTTTCATATCTATTTCGTTTTAAATATTCTTTGCTTATTGGGAATTTCTACCTCCATAGGTGTTCTCATCGTCTGGACGAGGCATGGTGAACAAGTCTGGGGTTATTTCGTGTGTGTTCCATGCTGCCTGATTGGTGATGGGCAAGTTCATTCGCTTATAATAATAGAACGTTTGTCCTTCGCCAATCATATCCTTATGATATTCCAACCGGATTTGTTCCTGCAATTCCGACTTGCTTGTCACGTTGAGAGGGTAGGCGGTCAAGCCACGATGTCTGCGTACAGTCTCAAGATATTCAGTGGCTTTCTGCAGGTCGTTTTCACATTCGGCGGCGATGTAATACATCTCAGAAAGTCGAATCAAACACAGACGGTTGGCAGACCAAGGCGAATAATTGTTTCCGGAATCATTGTCTTTCACATACTTATTGGAAATATTGTATTCTGTTCCCCAAATGTTGGCTGTGGTTTTCAAATATGCATATCGTATGTCGTACTGTCGTGTGGCTGCATCAAAAACATCATCGTTGAATCCGATGATATTCCCTCCATCGGAGAAGGAGGCTTCCTTCTCTACCATATATCCATCCAGGCGGTCTTCAAGATTGGTGATGTTCATGGCGAATATCTGTTCCGTAGAGAATGTACGGTCACGGGGAACATAGCCTTCAGAGCTACTCACGTTAGACACCAAGGTGGGGTTTACCCAGGTGAATGTGCCTTCTGGGGCATCGATGACTTCCTTGGCACATCTCAGTGCGTTAGCCTTGTCTCCCATCCAAAGATAGATTCTTGCCTCGGTGGCCACGGCTGCATAGTAGTTGAAATGGAAACGGCGGTTGTGCCAACTCTTGATGCCATATTTGTCACGGTTGTTTTTGTTTCCGGTTACTGCGGAGCATACATATTCAGAAGGGTTACTGTCTGTATACATCGGATCACTTTTCAGATACTCTTTGGCGGCTTCCAAGTCTTTGAGCATCAGTTCGCACACTTGGTTGTTGGTGAGCAAGGGATGCACATTGCTGGTCAATGAGTTGACATAGGGAATATAGGTCTTGTCCGCACTATAGTCTGCACTGGAATATGCGTCGGCGAACAGACGTAGTACATCGAAATGGAGGAAGGCGCGCAAACCGAGTAGCTCTCCTTTGAAGATGTTGTAGTCATTGCCTGTGAATACACCGGCATTTTCATCGATAGAACCTAACAGAGAGTTGACATTAGCGATGGTATTGTATTCCTCGTTCCATATGGGGTCTATCATGTTGTTGCGGTAGCTTTCCGTATAATATTCACTTTTGGGATGGAAATAGAATCCTTGGCAGCTCTCGTTGTCACCATAGAGCACCTTGGTTCCGCCACCCATCAGTTCGAGCAAGTGCCATGTCATATTGCCACCATAGAGATTGTTGCTAATCATCTTGGTATAGATGCCGCTCATGGCGTCGGCATAGCCGGCTTCGTTGCTCAACAGCTTGCTTTGATCAAACTCGGTGTCTGGTTCAACGGTCAACCATTCGTTGCAGGAAGTGAGTAGTCCGGCAATGGCTGTGAGACATAATATTTTGTATAGTTTCATATTTCTTCTTTTTTATAGGGTTAATGTCATACCTTAGAATGTCGCATTGACAGAGAAAGAGAATGTTCTGGCGAACGGATAGGTGAGTCCTCGTTCTTGCTTGACAGAGGTCAGACGGAGCAATTCGTTGGCATAGAAGTTTAAACGCAGTTGTTCCAATCCGATCTTTCTTAACCATGCGGCGCGGAAGAAGTCATAGCCAAGGTTGATGGAGGAGAAATACAACTCGTTGTTGCGTTGAACAAAACGGGATGTAGGCTTAGTTATTTGCACACCAGTGTCTGTAGGTCTTTGCATCATGGTCACGTTCCGGTAGGCTGCATGGTCACCTGGCTTGGTCCAAACTTCCGCTACGCGTTTGTCAAGGTTGCCGAATCCCGTGATGTTTTCCACGCGGTCGATGAGGGTAGAGTTGTAGAGATCGCCTCCCAACTTATAGGAGGCGGTGAGTGAGAGCGTCCATCCTTTATATCCACCGCTCACGCCGAAGGTTCCGTGCCATTTTGGATTGGTGTCACCGATGACCACTTGATCGTCCGCACTCCAAGTGTAGGTGGGGTTGCCATTCTTGTCGAGAAACATCTCATTGCCGCTCACGGGGTCGATGCCTAAGGAGCGCATGCCCCAAATGGCGGTCATCGAGCAGCCTTCATAGTATTTTGTGGCAGGCCGTGTGCTCTTGGATTTCCAGTTGTTGTATTCTTCTGTGGTGTATCCGTCTTCCAAGGTCTTGTCGAAATTCTTGTCGGCGTCATCGTTGCTTTTCTTGAAGATGTCGTAGATTTTCTTGATTTTGTTCTTGTTATGGGCGGCAGAGATGGTGAAAGTTACCCAACTGCGGGTGGCATTGTCACGCCATGGGGTGATGCCAAGATACACTTCGATACCCTTGTTCTGAATTTCTCCCATGTTTTCTTTATAAGAAGAGAAACCCGTTGAGGCTGGAAGAGTGATGTCAGACAACAGATTGTTGGTGTTTTGTATGTAGTAGTCTACACGGCCGGTCAACCAATTTCCTAAAGCCACATCCACACCGAAGTTGTTGTCATACACTTTCTGCCATTTCAGCTTATTGTTGGCCAAGGCGATGAGGGTCGTGCCGAGGTGTCCATCATAGATGGTGTTGCCATATTGGTACATGGCGTGAGCCTGATAGGGGTTGAAATTTTGGGTGCCGGTGTAGCCCAAAGAATAGCGTAGCTTCAACAGTTTCAGCATTCCGTCCGGTGAGATGAAGTGTTCTTTATGGAGATTCCATCCTGCACCTACAGACCAGAATGTGCCCCAATGGTTGTCTGAACCGTAGACTGAAGAGCCTGTCTCCCGGACTGAGGCATCCACAAGATAGCGGTCGTCATACGAATAGTTGAACGAGCCAACGATACCGATTTCTCTTGTCTTGCTGTCAGAACCTGTCGGATGGCTGTCGTGGTAATAGTAGTTGGCCATTGATATGTCGTTCATTTGGTCGTTGCCGAATCCTTCTGCCATGACTGTAGTGGACTTCATCGTTGTTGACAGCATATTCCATGTGCCGTTGACGAAGAACGAGTGCTTGCCGAAAGTGTGGTTCCAATTCAGTCCGGCTTGGGCTGAGATCGACTGGCTTTCACTGGTCGTCTTGGTGTAACGGCCTTTTCTGTCGGCATTACCATTGGTGTCATAGTTGATGAACATGGTGTGGCTTGATGGATAGAACACGTCGGAGCCACTATTTGTGTGACTGTAAGAGAATTTGGCAGTAAACCGGAAATCGCTGTTGATGTGCCAGTCCATTTCAAAGTTGTCGGAGAATGTGGTGTATTTGCTTTCATCCTTAGTATTCAAGGTGGCGTTGTAGAGAGGATTATACACAGGATCAGAGAAGCCGTTACTGCGCACAGTCTCATAGCCAAGCACCTTCTTGAGTTTTCCGTTGCTGTCATAAGGAGCAAAATATGGCTCAAGAGAAACATAGTCAGAGAAACTTCCGTATGGAGAGTTCTTCGAATTGTTGTTTGTATAGTCCATCAAGTTGCGGAACACCATATTCTTATAAGTATAAGAAAGAGTGGTGTTGATATCGAAAGTGCTTCGGTTTGAACCTTTCATCACACCTGCTACATCGTTGTAGGAGATGCCAAGCAGATAGCGCACCTTTGCATCGCCTCCCTCAAGAGAGAGTCCATGTTTCTGTCCCACACCAGTGCGGAGCGGTTTGGAAAGCCAGTAGGTGTCTACGCCAGAGGCAATGGCATCATATACGGTCTTTTTCAGCGCGTCCGAATATACCGGACTGTTCATGGCCAACCATCCGGTATATTTGTTGTGCTCTATCTCCCAATCAAATTTTTCTTGGGCATTCATCAGGTTGTATCCTGTCAAATCTGGCGCTTCCAGGTTGAGGTTTCCATTATAGGATATGCGGAGTTTTCCAGAAGCAGGGCGGACAGTTTGGATGACTACCACGCCATTACCTGCCTTGGATCCGTATACGGCCTTGGCTGCAGCGTCTTTCAGCAGGGTGACACTCTGCACACGGTTCATATCCAAGTCCCAAATTTTCTCGAGTGTAGTCTCGAAGCCGTCAAGGATAAATAGGGGTTGGTTTGCGTTGCCGTCATAGTCTCCGGCAATGTTGAAGGAGGTCTCTCCACGCAATTGCAAGTTTGGCATGGCGTTAGGATTGGAGCCCATGTCCACGTTCTCGACAATTTGGAATGATGGATCAAGGTTCTTCAGACTCTTGATCAGGTTTTGGTTGCCCACCTCTTGAAGTTCTTTCTTTGAAAAAGTGGTGGAAGAACCTGTATAGCTGTCCTTGCGGCGCTCGAACATGCCGTTGACTACCACCTCGTCCAATTGCGCGTCTTCTGCCAATACAATCTTCAGTCCGGTCACGGATTCCCGTCCGTTGAAGGTACGGGTGAGCGTTTTCATTCCTACATACGTGAACAGAAAGGACACCTGCTGACCTTGTGGTGCATGCATGACAAACTTCCCATCGGGTCCCGTGGCGTATCCCTTATTTGTCCCGACCATGTGAACAGTGGCTCCAGGAAGTGGTTCACCCTGTTCATCGGTGATGGTTCCGCTATATTCATAGGTGGCTGCCTGTTGGTTGGCAGGACGGACAAAGTTCGTGCGCTTGGGGTTTTGTTTCAGAAAGACATTGATGTATTTTCCGTCAATTTGGTATTGCACGGGTAGTCCTGCCAGCAGAATCTGCATGGCAGAATGAATGTTCGTTGTCTTGATGTTCTTGTTGATTACCTTAAAGGATTCCAGGTCATCGTAAGAAAAGAGGATCTTATACCCAGATTCTCTTTGTAGACGTTTCAGGGCTTCGGTGAGTGGCTCTCTCTTGATTACCATCTTGATGGCTTTGCTGTCGGTCTGTGCATAACTCGTCACAGGAACGCCCGATGACAAGAGGGTCATGGACATGCCGAACAGTAACAGCATTCGTTTCATAGGCATACTTGTTTTAATATTTAAATTCAATATTATAACAAATTGTCGGTTTAGAGATACGAATGGGTACCGAAAAAGAAAGAAATTTTTTAATTACCTGATTTTTTGCAAATCTGCAGCCCTTTTTCACTTCACCACTACGGTATTGTCCTCGCGGGTGATGTTGAGTCGCTTCATGCGGTTGAGGAGCTTGATGGCTTGGTCAATGCCTCCCTTGCGGTCGCAAAGGAAATGGAAACGGTAGTTCATGGCTTTCTTATTGGCGAAAACCACGTTTACATTATACCAACGTGCCAAACTCTGCATGATATCGACTAAAGGCAAGTTGTCGAAATAGAAATAGCCTTCTTGCCAGGACACATAGCTTTCGATGTCCACCTCTTTCTTATATAGCTTGCCGTCAGCGCCTGTCGTCACGTCATCGCCGGGCAGCATGAGGATGTGTTGTCCGCTTTTGCGCCCGCTCACTTCGACGCGTCCCTCAATAAGGGTGACGTGCGGTGGGCGATTGGCAAAGCCGCTGACATTGAACTTTGTGCCCAATACACGCGTTTGCAGTTGGTCGGTCTGTACGATGAACGGCTTGGTCTTGTCTTTGGCCACTTCAAAAAAGGCCTCGCCGTCCAGTTTCACGGTTCGGGTACCGCCTTCAAACTTTGACGGATATTCCAGTCGGCTGTCGGCATTGAGATACACCTTGGTGCCATCAGATAGGGTTACGCTGAAATCCTTTCCGATAGGAGTGGTGAGAAGTTGTATGGTTGATGGCTTGTTGGCATTCGTGGCTTGTTGATAGTTGAGTGTTGTGCCA
Source organism: Prevotella sp. (assembly GCA_050873125.1). GTDB lineage: Bacteria > Bacteroidota > Bacteroidia > Bacteroidales > Bacteroidaceae > Prevotella. The sequence continues at coordinate 25,036 of JBNMIE010000003.1, read as the reverse complement.
TTCTGGGCAAGTTCGGGAGTGTGTTCCAAGGCCTTTTGAAAATCACCTTCAAGGGAAACAGCATCGTCATTACCTTGCTTGAGCATGATGCGTTGAGGCTCATCGGAAGCCTCGAAGACCACTGCACCTTCTGGCAGGGGACGCTTGAAGGAGCTTTTTGCCCAAGAGAAAACAAAAAGTGCGAGCAGGGTTGCCGCAATGCCAATGATGCTGCCGACAATCATGGGACGACGCTTGAAAAAGTTGGAATGGGTAGTCTCTGTATTATTTGGAGCACTATTGTCCTGAGAAAACTCGCTTGATGTCTTTTCCGAGTCCTCCTTTGAGGCGATGAATTTTTCCCATTGGTGATTGACGTCAGACTTGCGAAGCCCATGTTCCATGCGGAAAGCTTGTTGCACATCGAGCAACTCTTCCGTCAGCTCACGGGTTTCCTCGTCCGCCATCATCGCCTTGATGTCGTCCGTAGTCAACGCGTCGTTTTCCTCGATGAAATCGAGCGCATTGTCATAGCTGCGTTTCCATGTCATGTCTTCGCTTGTCATATAGTGTCTTTATTGTCTATATAGTCGTATCAGCAGGGGCGTTAGATACCGCTATTTTATATTTTTAACCTTGTCGCGTAGAAAGTTCAGAGCCTTCATCACGTGTTTTTTCACGGCATGGTCAGTGATTTCAAGTTCTTCGCCCACCTCTTTATATTTGCGTCCCTCGATGAAACATTCCCGGAAGATGAGTTGTGTCTTGGGCGGAAGTTCCCGAATATGTCGTCGAAGGATGTCGATGCGTTCATCGCGTTTTAGAAATTCTGCCACATCTACATCCTTGTCCATTTGCAGTCGTTGCGCCACAAAGCGGTTGTGCACTTGATTGTGGCGTATGTAGTCAACACATTTGTTGTGGATGTAGGATAGAAGATAGTTTTTCCAATTGTCGACTTCTTTGAGCTTGAAACTGTTCCAGGCAAACTCGAATCCGTTTGAGACAATGTCGCAAGCACTTTCTTCGTCATTGATATAACGAAGGGCGAAGAAATACATGTTGTCGTAATTCTCCTTGTAGAAATGCTCAAAAGTCTCTCTCTTTTCCAAGTTTGCTAAACTTTAATGATGCTGCAAAATTAAGAAAAAATCTTTGATTCCAATCTTTCCCGATGTAAAAAATGAGCTCTGGTGGAGCATTGCTTTCTCGTTAAAAATAGAGAAACAGATTTGTTGTGGACCACAAAGGCAAGAATTCTCCAGGGGCATTTGGTCGGGTGTCGTTCGTCTGAAAGGGAGAAAATGTAGATATGATACTTGAAAAAATATTACACTATCCCAAGGATAGATGTCTTAGCCATTCAGTATCGGACTCCCGATAAATACAGGGGTTGCGGGATGTTTGTATTATCACCGCGGTGAAAAGGTCGTAAGTCTGCCATTAAGGGGTGCTTACTATGCCATTAACGGGTCGCTAATGGCACAGTAAGGCATCGAAAGTCGCACACTTACGTTTGGAAGTGCGAAATATGTTTACATCTTACTTTGCGCCTCCTTGAAGACATCTTGGCGAGGTCGTCATCGGCATCAATAAGAAAGGTCCGTGCCGTCGAGCAATTCCACATAGGTGCTGATGGCGTGGGCTATCTCCGGGATGCGGATGAACTCGTCGGCGGAATGGGAGCGGGAAGACTCGCCGGGACCGAGCTTGAACGACAAGAACGGCATCAGCGCCTGGTCGCTCAGGGTGGGTGAACCGAAAGGCTTCATGCCCATTTTCACGCAACGCTTCACCAAGGGATGGTCGAGCGGCATACGGGAGGAATGGAGACGGAAGGATCGCGCATGGACATCGCTCTTTAGCCGCTCGCAAAGAAACTCGTAGACATCCTCGTTCTGGTATAACTCGTTGGTGCGCACGTCGACCACCATCCGACAAGAGTCGGGCACCACATTGTGCTGTGTGCCGGCATTGATGACGGTCACCTGCATCTTGGTGGGTCCGAGGAAGTCGCTGACATCGGGAAATTTGTAGTTGCGGATGAATTCCAAGTCGTCCAGCGCCTCATAGATGGCGTTCACTCCCTCGTTGCGGGCGGCATGGCCCGACTTGCCGTGTGCCTCCAGGTCCAGCACCATCAGTCCTTTCTCTGCCACAGCCGGCTGCATGCTTGTCGGTTCGCCCACGATGGCGACGTCAATCTTGGGCAGTAGGGGCAGGGCACGGCTGATGCCGTCTTTGCCGGATACCTCCTCCTCACACGAGGCCAGGTAGACCAGATTGTAGGGCTGGGGCTTCTGACTGAGAATGCGGAACACTTGCAGCAGCGACACCAGGCCGCCGCCGCAGTCGTTGCTGCCCAGTCCGTAGAGCGTGTCGCCCTCAAGGGATGGGGTGAACGGGTCACGAGTCCATGAACTCACGGGTTTCACCGTGTCTATATGGGCATTGAGCAGAAGGGTGGGGCGCTCGTTGTCGAAACCCTCGGAACACACCCACACATTGTTGCCCTCGCGCTGGGGATTCAGTCCCAAGGCGTTGAGTTGACCATACATGATGTCCGCCGCCCCGCTCTCGTCACGGCTGACCGATGGGGTGGCTATCAGCCGGCTCAGCAAGTCGACTGCTTCGTTTACATATTTGTCCTGTTGCATATCGCGGACAAAAGTAATAATTATTCAGCAATTATTTCTTGTTTTCAAACTATTTCACTACTTTTGCAAGAACTAATAGCTATAATTATGCAAACAAGATGTCATCTTTCGGTGCTCGTTCACGAGCAGGCGAAGAAGTATGGACAGCGCGCTGCACTCACCTACAGGGCGTTTGGAAGTGAAACGTGGAAGACCATTTCGTGGAATCATTTCTCCAAGCGGGTGAAAGAGGTGTCCAACGCCTTGCTCAACTTGGGACTGAAGCCTCAGGAGACTATTGGCGTGTTCTCGCAAAACTGCGTGGAATATCTTTATACAGACTTCGGCGCGTTCGGTGTGCGTGGCATTTCCATCCCGTTCTATGCCACGAGCAGCGAACAGCAGATACAATATATGATTCATGATGCCGGCATCCGCTTCCTTTTTGTGGGCGAGCAGGAGCAGTATGACAAGGCGCACCGCATCTTTGCCTTGTGCCCGTCGTTGGAGCGCATCATCATCTACGACCACAGTGTGCGCATCAGCACCCACGACCCACATGCTCTTTATTTCAGTGATTTTCTGAAGTTGGGCGAAGGGCTGCCCCGTCAGACTGAGGTGGAGACGCTTTGGTCGCAAGCCAACAACGATGACCTCTGCAACATACTCTATACGAGCGGAACCACGGGCGACAGCAAGGGCGTGATGCTCTCCTACGGTCAGTTCGCCGCAGCCCTTAAGGCCAACGACGAGTGTGTGCCGTTGACGGAGAAAGACCGCGTCATCGACTTCTTGCCCTTCACCCATATCTTCGAGCGTGGATGGGCTTTCCTCGCTTTGAGTGAGGGTGCGCAGCTCATTGTCAACACCTATCCGAAGGAAATACAAGAGTCCATGCGCCAGACCCATCCCACGAGCATGAGTTCCGTGCCGAGATTTTGGGAGAAAGTCTATGTGGGCGTACAGGAACAGATAGACAACGCCGGACCACTGAAAAAGAAAATCTTCCTCAAGGCACTCAAGGTGGGAAGAAAGCACAATATCGAATATCTCAGCCGGGGCAAGCGTCCCCCATTGCCTCTCCAGTTGGAGTATGCGATGGTCAACAAGACCATCTTCAGTTTGATACGCAAGGAGTTGGGCTTGGAGAATGCCAACATCTTCCCGACAGCCGGTGCCACGGTGTCGCCTGAGGTGGAGGAGTTTGTTCATTCCATCGGCATCAACATGATTGTCGGCTACGGACTCACTGAGAGTCTTGCCACCGTGTCTTGCGACCAGTTGGACAAAGGCTACACTGTTGGTTCGGTGGGTCGCCCCATCAAGGGACTCCAGATCAAAATCAGCGAAGAGGGCGAAATCATGCTCAAAGGCCCTACCATCACCAAGGGATATTACAACCGCGAGGCACTCAACCAGCAGGCTTTCGATGCGGATGGATTCTTCCACACCGGTGATGCGGGTGAAATGAAAAATGGAGAACTGTTCCTCAAGGAGCGCATCAAGGACTTGTTCAAGACATCCAACGGCAAGTATATCGCTCCACAAGCATTGGAGTCGAAGCTCCTGGTGGACAAGTTTGTTGACCAGATAGCCGTGATTGCCGACGAGCACAAGTTCGTGTCGGCCCTCATCGTGCCCGAGTTCAGGCTGTTGGAGGAATATGCACGCGAACATCGCATCGCTTGCACCACCCGTGAGGAACTATGTGCCAATGAGGAAATCCACAAGATGATGATGGAGCGAATCGAGACTTTGCAACAGCAGTTGGCAAGCTATGAGAAGATCAAGCGCTTCACGCTTCTTGCCCACCATTTCAGCATGGAGAATGGAGAGCTCACCAACACGCTCAAACTGAAGCGTGCCGTGATCAACAAGAATTATAAGGACGTAATCGAAAAGATGTACGAAGAATGATAACAGCAGACCAATTGAAAGATGTGATGGAGCGCGCGGATGCGTTGCACCGCTATCTCGACATCGACAAGAAGAAAATCGAATATGAGGAGGAGAACCTCCGCACACAGGACCCTGACTTCTGGTCGGACTCAAAAGCCGCCGAAGAGCAGATGAAAAAGGTGAAAGGCATCAAGAAATGGATCGACGGATACAATGAGGTGCGCACCTTTGCCGATGAATTGAAATTGGCTTTCGACTTCTATCACGAGGATATGGTGACAGAGGAAGTGGTGGATGAAGACTATGCCAAGGCCATCAAGGCCATCGAGGAGCTGGAGCTCAAGAACATGCTCCGCCAGAAAGAAGACCCGATGGACTGCGTGCTGAAGATCAACAGTGGTGCCGGCGGAACCGAAAGCCAGGACTGGGCATCGATGCTCATGCGCATGTATATGCGGTGGGCTGAGGCTCACGGTCACAAGGTGACCATCAGCAACTTGCAGGAAGGCGACGAGGCTGGCATCAAGAGCGTCACGATGGAGATTGAAGGTGGCGACTATGCCTATGGCTATCTCAAGAGTGAGAACGGCGTACACCGTCTGGTGCGTGTCTCTCCGTTCAATGCACAGGGCAAGCGCATGACGAGTTTCGCCAGCGTGTTTGTCTCTCCTCTTGTTGACGACACCATCGAGGTGTATGTGGACCCCGCCCGTGTGTCATGGGACTTGTTCCGAAGCGGCGGCGCCGGCGGACAGAACGTGAACAAGGTGGAGACAGGTGTGCGTCTGCGCTACCAGTACCAAGACCCTGATACAGGAGAGGAAGAGGAAATCCTCATCGAGAATACAGAGAGCCGCAAGCAGCTCGAGAACCGCAACAACGCCATGCGCTTGCTCAAGTCACAACTCTATGACCGGGCGATGAAGAAGCGCTTGGAGGCACAAGCCAAGATAGAAGCGGGCAAGAAGAAGATAGAGTGGGGCAGCCAAATCCGCAGCTATGTCTTTGACGACCGTCGTGTGAAGGACCACCGCACGGGCTATCAGACCACGGATGTGGACGGCGTGATGGACGGAAAGATAGACGGATTCATCAAGGCCTACCTCATGGAATTCCCCGTCCAGGACGAAGACTAACATAATACCAACAAATAAAATCTGAAATACTATGAGTGAGAAAAGTAAGCAAAACCGTGCCCGTCGTGCGGCAAAACAAGAGAAACAAGGCAAGGATGTGGTCAAATGGATATTTGGCGTGTTGGTGGTGTTGGCGATAGCCTATGCCATCGTGTTCTCTGCCATGCAGTAAAACATAGGGAAAATGAGTGGATTGGAGATAGAACGCAAGTTCTTGGTCAAGCCGGGTGACGCCTACAAGCGCGAGGCCTATAGCAGTAGCCATATCAAGCAAGGCTATTTCGCCGCAGAAAACACGGTGCGTGTCCGCATTCGCGACGACAAAGCCTATCTGACCATCAAGGGCCCGTCACGCAACGGACTGTCACGCTATGAGTTTGAAAAGGAGATAACGCTTGATGAGGCCAACCATCTGATGGAACTGTGTGCGCCCGGTGTGATAGACAAAACACGCTATCTCGTGAAGTGTGGCAACCATACCTTTGAGGTGGACGAGTTCTATGGCGACAACCAGGGGCTTGTCATGGCGGAAGTGGAACTCGGCAGCGAGGATGAACCGTTTGACAAACCCGATTTCATCGGCATGGAGGTGACAGGCGACCGCCGCTTCTACAACAAGCACATGCGCGACTATCCTTTCAGCGCTTGGCGAGATACCTTGCCAGAAGAATACCGAGGATAAATGCCAAGGTGGCGCCCGTCGAGTTGGCTGCAAAGTCGAGCCAGTCGCCACTGCGTCTGCCTCCGGTGCAATAAGCCTGGAGCAATTCGATAATGCCGCTCATGACTACCGGAAGAAACCAAGCGAACATCAGCAAACGTCTGATGTTCGCTTTTTTGTGACACCTCATATACTCTATCCACATCACGCCACAGGTGCCGGCATACATGCAGATGTGCACCCATTTGTCGATGAACCGCACATGGTCGAGCGGCGTCTTGGGCATTGTGCAGAAACATAGGAACCAGATGATGCAGATGCACAGCACTGTGAAAGGATATCTTTTCAGTTTTTCCTTGATATAAGTCATAATTGTTAGAACTACGTTTAAATCCTATGCAAAATTATACAAAATTCTTGCAGTCGTGCGTCTTAGGCGGATATTTTTTTATACTTTTGCATAAGTAATGTATAAATAGAAGAGAGAAAGCTATAAAATCTTATGACACAAAACGAAAGAGCTAATTTTGGTAGTAAGCTCGGCATGATTCTTGCGACCGCCGGTTCTGCGGTCGGACTGGGTAACGTTTGGCGCTTCCCCTATATGACAGGACAGAACGGTGGCGCTGCCTTCATCATCATCTATGTGGGTTGTGTGCTCTTGTTGGGCATTCCCTGTATGGTCAGCGAGTTTATCGTGGGTCGTAGAGGTGCTGCCAACACAGCGCGTGCCTACGCCAATTTGGCTGATGGCAAGGCTTGGAAGTATATCGGCTATATGAGTGTGCTGACCGGATTCCTCATCACGGGCTATTATGCCGTGGTGTCGGGATGGTGTCTGCAGTATATTTTCGCTTCGTTGGCCGGCCATCTGCATGGCACACCGAAGTATCTCACCGACTATTTCACGGATTTCGAGACTTCGCCCTTTCGTCCCATCTTTTGGCTGGTTGTCATCGTGACAATCACCCACTTGGTGATTATCCATGGCGTGCGCAACGGCATCGAACGCATCTCCAAGATGCTCATGCCGGCCCTCTTTGTCCTGTTGCTGATCATTGTGGTGTGTTCCTGCTTGCTGCCGAATGCCAGCAAAGGCATTGCCTTCCTTTTCAAACCCGATTTCGGCAAGGTGGACAGCGGTGTGTTCCTCAGTGCGCTTGGCCAGTCGTTTTATTCTTTGAGTATAGGTATGGGCTGCGTGTGTACTTATGCCTCCTATTTCAGCCGTCAGACCAATCTCGTCAAGTCTGCTGTTCAAATCAGTGTGCTCGACTCTTTGGTGGCCATTCTTGCCGGCTTGGCCATCTTCCCAGCCGCTTTTTCCGTTGGGGTGAATCCGGACAGTGGCCCTTCCTTGGTGTTCATTACCCTGCCCAATGTTTTCCAACAGGCATTTGGCACGATGCCTGTCGTGGGTTATGTTGTGGGCTTGGTGTTCTATTCCTTGCTCTCTTTGGCGGCATTGACCTCGCTGATCTCGCTGCATGAGGTGAGCACAGCGTTCCTTTGTGAGGAGATGAAGATTTCCCGTAAACGGGCGGCCTTGTTCATCTCTGTGGCGGTGTGCGTCATTGGTGCGTTCTGTTCCATGTCGTTGGGCGATTGGAAGTTCTTGTCCATCGGCAGCAAGACCATGTTCGACGTCTTTGATTTCGTTACCGGACAGATATTCCTCCCCTTGGGTGGCTTCTTCACTTGTCTCTTTGTGGGATGGTACCTGCCCAAGAAACTGTTGCGCGATGAGTTCACCAACTGGAGCACCCTGAAGGGCACCTTGTTTGGCGCATGGCTCTTTTGTGTGCGCATTGTGTGTCCTCTGTGCATCATCGCCATTTTCCTTCATCAATTCGGAATTATCTAATTATTAGTGTATGAGTGAGAGAGCTACCTTTGGAAAGTTGGGTGTAATCCTTGCCACAGCCGGTTCGGCTGTCGGACTGGGCAACATCTGGCGGTTCCCTTATATGACAGGAGAGAACGGTGGTGCCGCTTTCATCCTTATCTATTTAGTATGCGTACTGATGCTCGGTGTGCCAGGTATGATTGCCGAGTTCGTTGTCGGCAGACACTCTTCTGCCAACGCTGCCCGGGCCTACCGCTCATTGTCCGGCGGAAAGTTGTGGTCGTATATCGGTTATATGGGTGTGTTCACCTCCATGGTCATTCTCGGTTTCTATGCCGTGGTGGCTGGTTGGTGTCTGCAATATCTCTTTGCGGCCATCACCATGCAGACGGGCGGCACAACTGAGCAGGCCGGAGCTTATTTCGAGCAGTTCTCTTCCTCCACATTCACACCTTTGCTTTGGGCTGTGGGCTTTGTGGTACTCACCCATCTTGTGATAGTGCGTGGCGTGAGAAAGGGCATAGAGAAAGCTTCCAATGTGCTCATGCCTATGCTCTTTGTTCTGCTGATCATCATTGTGGTGGCTTCCTGCATGCTTCCCAATGCCTACAAGGGCATTGAGTTTTTGTTCAAACCAAATTTCAGCAAACTGACGGGTGGCGTTTTCTTGGAAGCTTTGGGTCAGGCCTTCTTCTCGCTCAGTTTGGGCACAGCATGTCTCTGCACCTACGCCTCCTATTTCAGCCGACAGACCAACCTCTTGAAGTCCTCCATCCAAATTGCTTTTCTGGACACACTGATAGCCATTCTTGCCGGATTGATGATTTTCCCCGCCGCCTTTTCCGTGGGTGTGAATCCCGACAGTGGTCCCAAGCTGATTTTCATCACCCTTCCTGCTGTCTTCCATCAAGCTTTTGGCGGAATGCCCGTGTTGGGCTATGTCATCTCTGTCCTCTTCTATGCCCTGCTTTCCTTGGCGGCATTGACCTCGACCATTTCCATGCACGAGATAGGCACGGCGTTCTTTCAAGAGGAGTTCCGGTTGACTCGTCAGAAGGCAGCCTGCATTGTCACAGCGGGATGTTGTGTGATAGCTGTTCTCAGTTCCCTTTCCTCAGGAGCTTGCCCCAATTTGAACTTGTTTGGCATGTCGTTCATGTCGTTCTGCGACTATATCACAGCGCAGATATCCCTCCCCTTGGGAGCGTTCCTCACCTGTCTTTTTGTCGGTTGGTATGTGCCGCAGAAAATTGTCCGCGATGAATATTCCAACTGGGGAACACTGCCGGCACGTTCCTATCGACTTTGGCTATTCTTGGTGCGGGTGGTTTGCCCGACGTGCATCGTCGTCATCTTCCTGCATCAATTCGGGTTGTTTTAATCTTTAATTCTTGCTGTGATGGGAAACGGTTCCAATTCTTTTTCGTCCAACGAGCGCAGAATGTTGCTTGTCGTAGTCGTGTTGGTGGTCATTATCGGAGGCTTGTTCTTCTATCTCGGAACACGGTTCTCGGTGACGAATGGTGATGATGGAGACTCTATTGTCATGCAGAAAGAAATGGGACATTCCTCCCGGTCGACGTCCTATTCCTATGCCCAACCCGATGAAAGACCGGTTGAGCGTTTCGCCTTTGACCCCAATACCGCCGACAGCACCACACTTCTCCGCTTGGGTTTGCGGCCTTGGCAAGTGCGCAACATATACCGCTTCCGTGCCCGGGGCGGCGTCTATCGCCAGCCCTCCGACTTTGCCCGCCTCTATGGACTCACCGTCAAGCAATATCGGGAGCTTGAGCCTTATATCCAGATTTCCTCCGACTATCAACCTGCCGCTGAGGTCTATGCCACCCATACGGTCCATGAGGAATATCCTCGCGACACCTTGCGCTATCCGATGAAGTTGAAGCCGGGTCAGCAAATTGTGCTCAATCGTGCCGATACCACGCAGTTGAAAAAAGTGCCGGGCATCGGTTCTTCTTGGGCGAGAGCCATCATCGGTTATGGAAACCGGTTGGGTGGATATTGTCGGGTGAACCAACTCTTGGAGATAGACGGCTTTCCGGAATCCGCCTTGCCCTATTTCCGCATAGACCATCCGCAATTGGTGAAAGTGAAAGTCAACACCTCGTCTGTTTCCAAACTGCGTCGTCATCCCTACATCAATTTCTACCAAGCACGCGCCATCTTTGACTATGTGCGCTTGCATGGACCGCTGAAAGACATCCACCAACTCAATCTTCTGCCCGAATTCCCGCCAAAGGAACTTGAACGGTTGGCGCCCTATATGGAATATTGAACTGGAAATTTTATTTCTGAGATAAAGGAAAAAGAAAAAGGTCTGTCCCCGAAAGCTGTGGACAGACCTTTTGCAATTGTCGGGATGACCGGACTCGAACTGGCGACCCCTACGTCCCGAACGTAGTGCGCTACCAACTGCGCTACATCCCGATTGCGAGTGCAAAGTTACAACAATTTGAAGATAAAACAAAAAAGATTCACTTATTTTTGAAGAAAATCATGGAAAAAGCTGCGGGGTAAAGAAAAAAGCACTACCTTTGCACCCGCAATTCAGCAATAAGCAGTTGGTGCCATAGCTCAGTTGGTAGAGCAAAGGACTGAAAATCCTTGTGTCCCCGGTTCGATTCCTGGTGGTACCACACGAAAGAAGGAACTTCTCCCGCATCGGAGTGGTTCCTTTTTTTCTTTCTCAATCATGAACAACAATTCACATTAAATAGAAAAGAATGAAAAAGACACTCCTATTAATGGCTTTGCCCTTGCTGTGTGCCAACATGGAAATGCGGGCTCAGAATGATGACTCGGATGTCATATTGCGTCCCAGAGCCGATGAATATCCCGCTGAAGAGCAGTCACAGAAAGCCGAAGAACCGGTCTTGCCTCAGGTGTCGCAGTTCCACAGACTGTCGTTCCAAGGCATCTCCATGTCCTATGGAGTTGAGCCTTTCCGCCGACAACTTCAGAAAAGAGGACATAAGACAAAGATAGATCCTTTTGATAGCAGATATAGTTACATGGGAATGGTCGGTGGCCAAAAGGATTTCCAAGTGTTTGTCAATTATGACGAGGACACAAAAGAAATTAAAAACATAAATGCCCTAAATATTTATCCCAATTCCACGGAAGCATCGAAGGCTTGTGAAACCATCATGGCTAACCTTGACAAGGCCTATCCTCATGCGGTGACTGACATTTCGCATTCGCAAACAGAGCAAGGCTTTGTGCTTCATCAGTATGCTAAGAAGGTGCTTACTGCCGATGGAAAATATACCTTGGGCTCAGTCTATCTCATTCTGAACCAGTTTGAACACGCTGTAGAAGTTATCTATATTGATGCTTACACGGCACACCAGAGGGACAAGGTACCTTATGGACTGCTTGATATCAGTAAGATTATGGCTCCTTATTATGACCATTGCTTTATGTTTGTTGACGACAATTCTGTGGACTTCGAGATGTTCAAGGGAACCAAGCATGGACGTTTACGGGCAACTGGTCATGATAGAGATGATATTCTCAATTGCGTGTTCCGCGATAGAAATACAAAGAATGCCGTGGCGCGTTTGCAGAACTATCTCATAGGACTTCCGGTTTTCCGGGACGATTATATGATTAATACCTCCTATAGTTTTGATCATCCGGAATATTACCCTGGCGGACAGAACTTGGCGCAGCAGCGGCAGCGTCGGGAGGAAATGGCGAAAAATTACAACTTTTCCGACTTCATTATGGAGAAGATTTTCTCTAAGCAGGAACTTGATTATTACAAGACTTACGGCACCTATCAGCTCCTGCGCAATAGCCTCCCTGCCATCTTTGGAGCAGTGGGTGGCAACGGCACTACTGGATGGGACGGTTTCAACGATGCGCAGAAAGCGGTCATCCATGAGCACGACAACGCTCGCTAAATGGAGGCTTTGATACATGCAAAATCCCTTCTGTCAATCAGCGGACAGAAGGGATTTTGCGTATTTATTTGCCAGACTTTTTCTTGGAACTTGTCTTGACGGCGACGGACAGAAGTAGATAGTGTGGCAGGGAGTTTTGCCAAGTTTCCGTCCTTCCCTGCGCATTCACCGCAAAGGTCTTGTTGGAGAGTTGGTGCAACAAATCGAATGCCTTGACCTTCGCCACGACATTGCCATGGAAGAAGGAGCGGGTGAGTTGTGCGTTCCACACCAAGTCATCGGTGTTCATTAGGTCACTGTTGTAACCTCTTCGGCTGAACATCGTCAGGTCTGTTCCGACGGTTAGTTTGATGATGGGAATGGTGTATTGTGCCACCAGTCCATATTGGAAGTCGTGAGCATTGATATTCTCAAAGTCCTTGCGGTCACTTCTCACAAATCTGCCGCCCCATTCTCCGATGAGTGTTGCGGTGAACATTCCTTGGTGATAATTGAGCTTGGACTTGAGTTGTGGATTCCAAGTGTTTACTTTGCTCAGTTTAGTGGGCGCATTGTCATAGGTGATGTCGAAGTCCACACTGTGTACGTAGGAAAGCTGGGTGCTCATGTCCCACTGCAGCAAACGCTTTTTGTCAAGTGTTCGGGTAAATCCAGCCTTTCCGTTAGCGTTCCAGTTGCCGTTCACATTATCTTTCTTATAGGTGAAAGCTCCCATCTGGGTGTTGTAGTTGGTGCGCACACCCCATGCTCGTTGTATCAGTTTTCCGTCTGCGGCAATCCACCAATTCAAGTTTGCCTTTTTCTTTCGGACATTGATTCTGTAGGAGGCCTTATGCTCTATTCTGCTTTTCAAGTCTGGATTATAGATACGCACATTGAGTGGATCGGAATTGTTTCCATAAGGCATGATATTGTCATAGTCTGGTACGTAAGTTGTCAGTTCGTACTCAAACTTCTGTGAAACGGGACCTTTCTTTTCCCAACTGATGCGTGGCGTATAGGTTGTGAAAGTGCGGCGTGCCAGCGTGTCGAGTTGGTTGTGCAGATAGTGCATGCGTTGCTTGTTATATTCAAGGGGCAGTGAGATTTCAAAGTTGCTGTTTTCTGCCCATTTGCTTAGGATGAGACAACCTACCCATTGCCTGCTTAGTAATCCGTAGAGGTAACTGTTTGGCATATCCAACGCTTGGTCCAACAAGGCGTCGGTTGAAGGCAACACACCAAGCTCGTCCTGTAGGCTTTCTATTCTGTCCAGTCTATATCTGACATTGTTGGTGCGTTCATAGTTCTGTCTGTACATGATACGGGGAGAGAGTTCCCATTTAGGTGTGAGTTGTCTGCTGTATATCACTCCCAGTCTGTAGTTGTAAAAATGATAATTGTTGTCTTTATAGTTGTTGCGCCGGTCGGTGCTTCCCTCTTCCAGATAGTCTGTTCTGACCAGGGAATAGGTGTCATTGGGCTTCTTGGTCTCATAGATAAAGTTGGTAATAATGCTGAGTCTGTCTTCCCAAGGCAACCGGATGCTGGTGTAAGCGTCTATAGAGTTTCTCCAGAGGTCAAATTTCCGCAGTGTGCGGGACAGATTGCGGTTGGTAAGGCTTGCCCGCCACGTGGAATCACTGCTTGAGGAGTGGCTGTTCTCGTGTTTGTAATACAAATCATAGTTGAAGGTTGCTTTGACGGTTTTCCCACGATATTTCAGTTCATTGGCAAGATTGAAAATGTAGTCCTTGGAACGAGACCGGCTGTCTTGCCCCTTGAAGATATTCCCGTCTGTCGAGTATTTTTCGCTCAATGTTTTGCTTTGGGAGTTGGTGCGGCGCCAATCGGAGGATATTTCAAGTTTGTTTCTTATTTTCTGGTCTCTTGAATTATAACCGATAGTTGCCGCCACCTGCTTGTCTATCAGCTCGCCTTTGTTGCTGCGTGCAGGCGACCAGTCACCCGTTTCGCCGGGAACCCGGTCTTCGTTGATGTTGTTGGCGTTGGCGAAAGCGAACATGTTGACACGTTCTCCGGTTGACATTCCGAACACTCTGCCCAACCAACGTTTCTGTGTTCCGCCACCTACTTCGGCATTGGCGAGCGTGGTGTGGTTGTATTCCCGTTTCATGGTCACATCCATCACATATTCCGTAAGTTTCTTGTCAATGGTGCGCTCTTCTTCGGGCACCTTGCGGTCATACACTTTCAGGTCTTTGACGATGAAGTAGGGCAGATTGTCGAGCATCAGTTTGTTCTTTCCCTTGAAGAAGTCGTTGCCGTTGAGCATCAGATAGTCCACTTTCTTCCCGTTGATATAGATGGTTCCGTCGCTTTTCAGGTCCGCTCCTGGCAGTTGCTTGACGAGCGAGCTCAGCATCGAACCTTCTGGCAGAATGAAGGCAGAGGCGTCATAGACGATGGTGTCACCACGGTAAGTCATTTGCACACGGGTGCCGGTGACCACCACCTCATCGAGGTTGGCTTCACGAGTGACGGGCTTTTTCTTCATCAGCAGGTCGTCTAAGAGGATATATGGAGTTCGCTTGGTCGGTGAGATGGTGATGTTTTTAGTCAAGCTGTAATATCCATCGTACAGCGCCTTGATGATATATTCTTTCTTGGTGCGTGGCGCTTTCATTCTATAGTAGGCAAACCTCTCTTCAATCTTTGAAGTGCAGGAGTCCACTAAAACAGAATCCTTGTCAAGGAGAAAGATTTTGGCTTTTAAGGGCAGATAGGTGAAACTGTCGGCAATTTTGCCCCCAACGTCTATTGCTGTTTGGGCGCTTCGGGATTTGTCGGAAGTGTTTTGTGCCATGCTTGTCAAGGTTGTGAAAAGCAGGATACACAGAAGTCGAAATCTCATAAATTAAGGCTTTAGGTAAAAAGAGTTAGGTCACAAAGGTAGGTAAAATAGTTGAAGGGAAAGAGAAAATGTTTGAGAAAGCGTGGAATTGTCGCTTTTTTATAGTTTTTTGTCGCTTTTTATAAGTCGAATTCCTTGGTGACAAGTCCATTATACCCCATAATGTTGACAATTACCTTGTCACCTTGGGCCATTCCTTCTGTCGGAATGCTGGCAAACATGCGGCTGCTGTAATATTCAGGCACGTTGTTTTGGTTGTGATAGAGGCTGAGATGATATTCCTTTGTACCGTCAGACAAAGTCTTCACCTCGTCACAGAAGCAGCCAATCACCTGCTTGGAATCAGGTGTGTCCGCCTGTCCGGTCTTGAGGGCAAAACCGATGTTAATCCATTTGCGGTTCTTGCTCAACCAGGCACTCTCGAACACTACAGGGTCCATGCGCTTGTTCTCCGGTTTGTTGTCTTTCGCCTCCGTCTTGAATCGAAGTACAGGAACGTTGGTCACCGTCACGATGCTCACCTCGTTCATGCCGTCCACCTTATTATAATATATTAAGGACCGGTAGGTGGAGTCCGCCTTGGTTGCCCATTCGCAACCGTAGCGATGAGCGAACACCACCTTGTCGCCGTCGTCTGTCACGGCATAATCCATCTGCTTCGAGGCCACAGTATGCGCTTCGGTGAAGTCGGCACGCATATAAGACAGTTCGCCGTCGCCGGAGTCGTATGAGTTGTGCTTGCAGCCCGTCGTAAGTGTGAGGACTGTGGCAAGGAGGATGACAAGGTGGTGTTTCATGTGTGTTGTTCTTGGTTTTACTTTTTCACGCTAAGATAGTTCTTGCAGGGGTTGGCATACATCTCGAGCAACCGCTCGCGACAGAACGCATCGTCCCGGTTGGGCAAGTCTATCTTTTGGATGCGGCTTTCCACATATTGTTCAAACGTCTGCTTGTCCGCTTCCGTATAGTGGTCGGACAGGTCAGAGTTTCCGTTGAGCATGTCGAGAGCCACGTAGTTGCCGGGATAGAGCTTGTAACGGCTGAATATCTCATGGTCGAGATGCTGCGCGATGCGGTCATAGACTTCTGTCTTCGGTGTGTCGGCGATGGTGTCGAGCCATTCGTCGATGCAGGGGGCTGCATGATAGTGAATGTGCCCTTTATAACCCATGATGCCTGTCTGCATACTGATGACATCGTCCATGGGCCCCTTCTTCCAGTCTTTCACGTCGCGCTTGAGCTGCATTTCCCTTGCCTTGAGATAGTCGCAGGGGTCATACTCATAGGAGATGGCGAGCGGTACGATGTGCAAGTCTTTCAGCCGGTCAATGATTGATCCCTCACCGCCGATGGTCATCATCTTGAGGATGGCGGGCTGCGTGTGGTCGTTGGAATCCTTGGCACGTCCCTCCCGCTGGGCAATCCACAGATTGTCCTGCTTCTCGTTGATGGCATAGTGCATATATTCCGACAACCGCTTGCTGGCCATGAGCAGTTCGCGGATGGGAAGGTCACGCTCCACGATGAAAGCCTTGTTCAGTCTGACCAAGTCTTTCACCCAGGGGAGTTTCAGCAGATTGTCGCCGATGGCAATCTCGCAGGTTGTTGTCCATCCGGCGTCTATGAGCAGTACATCGAGCAGGGCGGAATCGAGCACAATGTCGCGGTGATTGCTCACAAAAGTGTAGCGCTTTTGCGTGTCCACCTCATGATGGTCAAACGATATGCCCTTGCTGGCTTTGGCAAGCAAATCCTTGAGGAAGGAGTAGCAGAATGCTTTCTGAAAGTCGAGCAGAGTCTTGCAACTATACATCTTCGCTTTCACGGCGTCGAGCGGAATGCCCGGCAGCACATGGGCGATAACGCTTTGAAACTGAGGATTGGCGAGCAGCCGTTCATAGACTGCAGGCAATTCCTCGGGCTCAAATGGCCGGATGCGGTCGAATTTTTCAGGTATAGCCATAAGCTGTTATTATTTGAATTGGTTCTCCACGATGTCGCTCAGCACGTCCTTGATGTTCAGTCCGGCTGCACGCACCTGCTGCGGAATGAAGCTGGTGGCGGTCATGCCCGGTGTGGTGTTGATTTCGAGCATGTTCACCTTGTCGTTGCCCTTCTCGTCTTTCGAGATGATATAGTCGATGCGGATGATACCGTTGCAGTGCAGAATGTCGTAGATGCGGCTTGTCTCGGCGGCCACGGCCTTTGCCGTTTCAGGAGCGAGGCGGGCTGGAGTGATTTCCTGCACCTGTCCGTTGTATTTGGCGTCATAGTCGAAGAACTCGTTCTTGGTCACCACCTCAGTGGCGGGGAACACCACCATCTTGTCCTTGGTCTTGTAGCAACCGATGGAAATCTCTGTACCCTGGAGATAAGATTCCACCATCACCTCGTCGCTTTCCATGATGGCTTTCCGTACGGCGGGAGCCAACTGGTCGGCATTCTTCACTTTTGACACGCCGAAGCTGCTGCCGTCGGCGGCAGGCTTCACGAAGCAAGGGAAGCCGATGCGCTTCTCTATTTCCTCGTCGCTCACCAACTGTTCATAACCTTTGCGGATGAGCAGGGAGTCAGCCACGTTGACGCCGAAACCACGCAGATAGTTGTTGAGCACATACTTGTCGAAGGTCATGGCCTCGACCAATACGCCGCTGGTGGAATAGGGCAGGTGGATCAGTTCGAAATAGCCCTGCATCACACCGTTCTCGCCCGGTGTGCCGTGGATGGTGATGTAGGCATAGTCAAACTCTGTCACCTCGCCGTTGTAGACAAAGGAGAAGTCGTTCTTGTCGATGGGTGCCGTGTCGCCGTTTTCCAGTTCCACGTGCCAGTCCTGGCCTTTCACGTCCACGATATATACATTGTAGCGTTCTTTGTCGAAGAAAGAGTAGAGACCTTGTGCTGAGCGCAGGGATACGTCATGCTCTGATGAATCGCCACCGCAAACGATGGCAATGGTTCTTTTCAAGTCTTTCATATTGTTGTCTGTTTTGTTGTTGTCGTTATGATGTTTGTTGTCATTCAGCCTTTGCCGTGGTGCCGGCGACGAACGACCTCCATTTTTCGATGAGTTGTTCCATGTCTTCTGGCAGGTCGGAAGTGAAGTCCATCTGCTTGCCGGTCACGGGGTGTACGAATCCTAAGGTACGTGCATGGAGCGCTTGCCGGGGACAGATTTTGAAGCAGTTGTTGATGAATGCCTTGTAGGTGCTGCTTCTGGTGCCGCGCAGAATCTCGCATCCGCCATACCGCTCGTCGGAGAACAGCGGGTGGCCGATATGCTTCATGTGTGCTCGAATCTGGTGGGTGCGGCCGGTCTCGAGGATGCACTCTACGAGGGTGACAAATCCGAACCGCTCGATGACGCGCCAATGGGTGACCGCACTTTTACCGATGCCCGAGTCGGGAGCAAACACTGCCATGCGCAGCCGGTCCTTGGGGTCGCGGCCGATGTTGCCTTCGATGCGTCCCTCGTCCTCCGTCATGTTTCCCCACACCAGGGCATTGTAGCTGCGATGGGTAGTCTTGTTGAAAAACTGCTTGCCGAGGAAGGTCTTGGCTTCCGGTGTCTTGGCGATGACGAGCAGTCCGCTGGTGTCCTTGTCGATGCGGTGGACCAGTCCCACCTCCGGGTCGTTGGGATCGTAGGAGGCGAGGTCTTTCAGATGCCAGGCAATGGCGTTGACCAGTGTGCCGTGGAAGTTTCCCGCACCGGGATGCACCACCATGCCCGCTTCCTTGTTGATGACCATCAGTTGGTCGTCCTCATAGACCACGTTGAGTGGAATGTCCTCGGGGGTGATGCTCGTGTCGTGCTTGGGCTGGTTGAGCATGAGCGTGATGACATCGAGCGGTCTTACCTTATAGTTGCTCTTTACCGGCTGGCCGTTCACGTGGATGAATCCTGCGTCGGCGGCTTTTTGTATGCGGTTGCGGCTGGAATGCTGCATGCGCTCAAAGAGAAACTTGTCGATTCTCACAGGCACCTGTCCTTTGTCCACGTCCACCCGGAAATGTTCATACAGTTGTCCGTCGCCAGTCTCGTCCGCTTCCGTCACGTCCTCTAAAGGCTCCAACTCGTCCTCAATATCGTATAAGTCGTTTGTCATTTCGTTTTCCTTGAATGTGATTATGGGCTATTCCGGTGATGTTACCACCTCGAACTCGTCTTTGTCGCCAGCCGAGTTTTTCTCCTCTGCCGGCACTTCCTCGAATCCGTCGTTATAATTGTCCTCGGATGGATCCACCACGTCCACATCGTCGGCGTCGTCAATCTTTCCGTCACCCACAAGGATGACAAGACGTGCATCCACCGGCACTCGGTCTCCCACGCTGACAGACACGCCATTCACCGTGATGCCGTAGACCCAGTCTTTCTCTCCGGAGACAAACTTCGGTTCGCCGATCTTGAAGCCCATGGCGATGAGTTTCGCCTTGGCCTCCCGGTAGGAACTGTTGTCGATGACGTCGGGCAGCACCAGGGTCGGTGAGTGTGAGGAGTTGACCGTGACATAGATGATGTGTCCCGACTTCACCTTCTCTCCCGGTGCAGGGTTCTGCTCGAGAATGCAGTCGGGTGGCAAAGTCTTGACATATCCCGTGTCGGTAACCACGATTTGCAGTCCCAACTCGTTCAGTATGTGCTCGGCGTCGGCAAATTTCTTGTGCTTGATGTCGGGCACGCTGATGGCTTCCCCGTGGTGGGTGTAGAGGTCGATGCCAAATTTCACTCCGGCACAAGCCACGATGATGACGCCGATCATGGCGGCGATGTTGCTCCAGAGGTAGCGGCTCATCAGTTTATGGAAGAATTCCTTTGATTCCATGAATGTTGTATTTGTTGCAGATAGTGCAGCCTATCTCTTGCAAAGATAGTGCAATTAGACAGAAGAACAAAATAAACGCCTTGATTTTTGCTCTGTCAGTATGCAAAAAGGCAGAAAGCAGCAACGGATTTCTCCATTGCTGCTTTCTGCCTTAGTTTCTTTCTTGAAGAGTTCCGCGGATTATTTGCCGTGATGCTCGTCAGAAACAGTTAACTTCTTGCGGCCATGAGCGCGGCGGGAAGCCAATACGCGACGACCATTCTTTGTTGCCATTCTCTCGCGGAAGCCGTGCTTGTTCACTCTTCTTCTGTTGTGAGGCTGAAATGTTCTTTTCATTTTTCTATTTTGTTTATTTTGTTATTATTCACGCTTTTGGGCTGCAAAATTACTCAATCTTTTTTAAATAACCAAGAAAAGGGCGATTTTTAGGCTAAAGTTTTATGCTTTTTTCCATAATTTCAGTAACTTTGCACCCGAAAATAAACAATTATCAAGAATATAACAATGATTAATTCACAAGAAATCAAAAAGGGAACATGTATCCGCCTTGACAATCAGGTGTGGGTATGTATTGACTTTCAGCACAGAAAGCCAGGTAAGGGTAACACCGTAATGAACACCAAACTCAAGAACGTGAAGGATGGCCGTGTGCTCGACCGCACATTCCAGGTAGGCTTCAAGCTTGAGGACGTGGTGGTAGAACATCGCCCTTATCAGTATCTCTATGAGGACGCTACAGGCCGCATCTTCATGAACCAGGAGACTTTCGAGCAGATTCCAATCGCCAACGACCTTGTCATCGGTGTGGACTTCATGAAGGAAGGTGACGTTGTTGAGGTGGTTACCGACACCACTGACGGCACTATCCTCTATGCCGAAATGCCTGTGAAGACCAACCTCCGCGTTACTCACAGCGAGCCAGGCATCAAGGGCGACACCGCTACAAACGCCACAAAGCCCGCTACACTCGAGACTGGCGTTGAGATCCGCGTGCCTCTCTTCATCAACGAGGGCGACCTCATCCAGGTTGACACACGCGACGGTTCTTACCTCAGCCGTGTAAAGGAATAATACAACCTCGATTCATAATTCATAACTCGTGGCTTGCCGTCGGACTCGTCCGGGCACCAGGGGTTATGAATTATTTGCTTTTTGGCGATGCCTTAACCTTGTCTTTTATTATGAGTTATGAATTATGAATTACAAATATTCTTTTATTGTCCCCGTCTACAACCGTCCCGATGAGGTCGACGAGCTTCTTCACAGTCTCACCCAGCAGACTTTCCGTGACTTCGAGGTGATTATCGTGGAAGACGGGTCAACGGTGCCCTGCCAGCAGGTTTGCGACCGTTATCTTGACAAACTCACCCTACATTATTATAATAAGCCCAACTCCGGACCGGGACAAAGCCGCAACTATGGTGCCGAGCGTGCCAGGGGAGAATACCTGATTGTGCTCGATTCCGATGTGGTGTTGCCCGACGACTACCTCAAGTCGGTCAACGACGAGTTGCTCTGCGAGCCGGCGGACGCTTTCGGCGGTCCCGACCGTGCCCACGACTCCTTCACCGACACACAGAAGGCCATCTCTTATTCCATGACGAGTTTCTTCACCACTGGCGGCATCCGGGGTGGCAAGAAAAAACTCGACAAGTTCTATCCCCGTTCCTTCAACATGGGCATCCGTCGCGATGTCTACATGCAGTTGGGCGGATTCTCCAAGATGCGCTTTGGCGAGGACATCGATTTCAGTATCCGCATCTTCAAGGCAGGATGCCGTTGCCGACTGTTTCCCGAGGCATGGGTGTGGCACAAGCGCCGCACCGACTTCCGCAAGTTCTTCCGGCAGGTCTACAACAGTGGCATCGCCCGCATCAACCTCTACAAGAAATATCCCGAGTCGCTCAAGCTTGTCCATCTGTTGCCGATGGTTTTCACCGTTGGCGTCCTCATGCTTCTCCTGTTCGTTGTGGCGGGAGTGCTGATGTCCTGCTTGTCCTCGGATGTCGTCTGCCGCACTTGGGCAACCATCCTCATCACCGTGGGGCTTTTGCCGCTTGTGTTCTATTCCCTTCTCATTTTCGCCGACAGCGCCATGCTCAACCACAGTGTGAAGATAGGCTTGCTGAGCATCCGTGCCGCGTTCACCCAACTGATGGGCTACGGATTCGGATTCATCGAGTCGTGGTGGAAACGCTGCGTGAGGGGAGAAGACGAGTTCCAGGCTTTTGAGAAAACATTCTATAAATAGTAAAACCTACCGCAACCATGCCCGACAAACTCAACATCAACCAGTGGGCAGAAGAAGACCGCCCTCGCGAAAAACTTCTCCGGCTTGGGGCCGAAGCGCTTTCCAATGCCGAACTGCTTGCCATCCTCATCGGCTCCGGATCGACCACTGAGAGTGCTGTGGACCTGATGAAACACGTGTTGGGCGATTGCGGAAACAACCTCAACCAGCTCGGCAAGCTCACGGTTCGCCAGCTCACCTCCTACCATGGGGTGGGAGAGGCCAAGGCCGTGACCATTCTGGCAGCTTGTGAATTGGGAAAACGGCGCCAGAAAGAGCGTGCCCTCGAGCGCACCAGTCTCAACTCCGCCACCGCCATCTATGATTTCATGCTGCCGCAGATGCAGGATCTCGATGTGGAGGAGGCTTGGGCACTCTATATGAACCAGAACTTCAAGCTTCTGCGTTCCATGCGCCTCTCTCATGGAGGCATCACGGAGACCAGTGTCGATGTGCGGGTGGTGATGAAGGAAGCCCTGCTTTCCGGCGCCACAGTCCTGGCCCTCTGCCACAACCATCCGTCGGGCAATGTCCACCCCAGTGCCGACGACGACCGCATCACCCGCCGGGTGCAGCAAGCCTGCGAGATGATGCGCATCCACTTTCTCGACCATCTGGTCATCACCGACGGACTCTACTATTCCTATCGGGAGAGTGGAAAACTGTAAGAAACAAACGACAAACAACATAAAGCTATGACACAAGAAGAAAAGACAAAGATAGAAGAGCGCATCGTCGATGTGCTCAAGACGGTCTACGACCCAGAGATTCCGGTCAACATCTACGACCTCGGACTTATCTATAAAGTGGATGTCAAGGACGACGGCAACGTAGACATCGACATGACTTTCACCGCTCCCAGCTGCCCCGCAGCCGACTTTATCCTTGAAGATGTGCGCCAGAAAGTCGACGCCCTTGAGGGGGTGAAGAGTGCCAATGTCAATCTCGTCTTTGAGCCTGTATGGGACCAGAGCATGATGACCGAGGAGGCACGGGTGGAACTGGGACTTGATTAATCAAAATCAGAAGCCTATGGTTTACAAGAATGTCTATTTTCTGTCCGATGCCCATCTCGGCTCACTCGCCATTGAGCACCGGCGCACCCAGGAGCGGCGGCTTGTGCGGTTTCTCGACAGCATCAAGCACAAGGCGGCAGCCATCTATCTGCTCGGCGACATGTTCGACTTCTGGTATGAATACAAGACAGTGGTGCCCAAAGGTTACACGCGCTTTCTGGGCAAATTGTCCGAGCTCACCGACATGGGTGTCGAGGTCCACTATTTCACGGGCAACCATGACATTTGGGCTTACGACTATCTTGCCACAGAGTGCGGTGTGACGCTCCATACCAAGCCTGAGACCACGGAAATCTATGGCAAGGTGTTCTATCTGGCCCATGGCGACGGATTGGGCGATAGCGACACCAATTTCAAGCTCATCCGCGGCATCTTCCACAACCGTCTCTGCCAGCGTCTGTTCAGTGCTCTGCATCCCCGTTGGGGCATGGCGTTCGGACTCGCCTGGGCAAAACACAGCCGGATGAAGCGTCCGGAAGGCAAGGAGCCTCCCTATATGGGAGAAGACCGAGAGGCATTGGTGCTCTACACCAAGCGCTATCTGAAGTCACACTCCAACATCGACTACTTCATCTATGGTCATCGTCACATCGAACTCGATTTGATCCTTTCCCGCAAGTCGCGCATGATGATCTTGGGCGATTGGATTTGGCAGTTCACCTATGCCGTCTTCGACGGAGAGCACATGTTCCTCGAAGAATACGTGGAAGGTGAGAGCAAGCCATAGTTCAACCAAACATAAAATCCACAAGGGCCAGCCATCAAGCGCATCTCCTTGTGGATTTTGTGTTTTAATTTATGGTTTGAGTTTACTTAAAAGATTATTGAAGAATATCTCTATCGCTTGGTAGCTGCTTACTTTTTCATTCATAATGTTTAGTATTATATACAGCATTAAAATCCAACCCAAGACAATACATAGAAGAATGGTCAGATAGCTAATCATTAAAGAAACGCACTCTCTTGTTGAATGTTCCCTAATATAGATAATAGCTTCTTCCTTTTGATTTTCTGTAGGTGCTCCTACTGAAAAAAGCAGAATAAAACTTGGCAACATTGTCAATATAAGAGCCATCCATGGCCGTTTGTAAAGTATTGTTTGCATAAAATGCCAATCAAAAATCAGGGACAATAATGCGAGTGATGCTGATGTAAATACGCATAGCATCGCGAAATAGGCTTTTTCTGAAGGATAATCAATATCAATGTCCTTGGTATCCTTGTCCATAAGGATTATTCCCTTTTTCGTTTGCTCCAAGTATTTTTCTATCGTTCCATATTTATTTAATATTCTTCTTTCAATAGACGGAAAGACTGTAAATGCATCAATGATTGGAAGCATAACAAACAAGACAAATTTTAAACATAACTTATTTAAAAAATAATTCGACAAATAAATCGATATGTATGTATTCAGAAAAAACTGTTTCATGTTACTTTTTGTGATTCATCTTCTGCATTTATGTTTCACCTGCAAAAGTATAAAAATATGATGGAAGGTGAATGGGGGAGAATGCAATTTCATCTGTTTTGGGTAGTGTGGATAACTTGGAGAATGAGGCATACTCAAAAGAGGGGATACTGAATCAGAAATGTTCTCTCACGCGCACGCGCGCGAAGTGTTTTTCATAATTATCATACATACCTACATGAAATCTTCAAAAGCCAAGTATTTATGCGGAGTTTCAGCATGTAGGTAGGCTGAAAAATCATACATAGAACCTACATAAACCTACATGATTCCTGCATAAAAAGCCTTGAAAAGAGGCGGAGGAATGGAGAAAAAGCCCGTCTCCCAGTTGCCCAAATTTGGTCCGGAAGCGTGGGCATCCATTGCCCAGACGCTTGGGCAACCGATGAACACCGCGTGGGCATCCATTGCCCACCGCCTTGTACCATCCGTTAAC
>JBNMIE010000002.1:0-93175 GCA_050873125.1 Prevotella sp. | reverse complement strand
CGGAGAGTACAAGGAGGCTGCCAAGGAGTTCCAGTTGGTGCTCGACTCGATGCCCAACAACGAACTTGCCAAGAACGGACTGAAGTCGGCACATATGGCGCCCGAATGGAAGAAGGAAGGATCGCGCTACACCGTGAAACGCATGGACGTGTTCAATTCGCGCCGTGCCGACTATTCGCCGATGCTCTTCGGCGACCAATACGACCAACTTTATTTCACCTCCACCCGCAACGAGGCCACCGGCGACGAGCTGAGTGGTATCACAGGCACCAAGTCCGGCGACATCTTTGTCTCCCAAAAGGATGACAAGGGGCACTGGAGCAAGCCCGAGGCTGTGGCGGGTGGCGTCAACACGGAATATGACGAGGGAGCCTGTTGTTTCTCGCCCGACCAGCGGGAGATGTATCTCACCCAATGCGTCACCGACCCAACTTATCCCCGATATGCCAGCATCATGCTCTCCAACCGAAGCGACGCTGCCTGGGCAAAGGCCACTAAAGTGGAACTTTCCCGCGACACGTTGTCGAGTTTTGCCCATCCTGCCATCTCGCCAGACGGCCAGTGGCTCTACTTTGTGTCGGACATGCCCGGAGGCAAGGGCGGTCTCGACATCTGGCGCGTCAGACTGACCAGTGCCGGACTGGGGGGCATCGAGAATGTGGGCGAACCCATCAACACGCCCGGCAACGAGGAGTTTCCCACCTTCCGTCCCAATGGTGACCTCTATTTCTCCTCCGACGGACATCCCGGCATGGGCGGCTTGGACATCTATATCGCCAAAGTGGGCAAAGACCACAAATGGTACCTCGAGCATCCGGGCTATCCCTTGAACTCTCAAGGCGACGACTTCGGCATGACCTTTGAAGGCGCCCTCAACCGGGGATTCTTCTCCTCCAACCGCGGCGACGGCAGGGGTTGGGACCACATCTACAGCTTCGACAATCCGGAAATCGTGCAAACGGTCAAGGGATGGGTGTATGAGCAAGAGGGCTACGAGTTGCCCGCCGCACAAGTATATATGGTGGGAAACGACGGTACCAACCTGCGCCTCAGTGTGAAGGGCGACGGCTCGTTCACACAGGTCATCAAGCCCAATGTCGACTACATCATGATGGCGACCTGCAAGGGATATCTCAACCACAAGGAGGAACTGAAGGTGCCCGTTGTCAACGAGTCGAAAGAATATACGCTGCAGTTCCCCCTCGCCTCGATTTCCGTTCCGGTGATGATTGACAACATCTTCTACGACTTCGACAAGGCGACCCTCACCGCCGACTCCCAGAAGGCGTTGGACGAACTGGTGAAACTGCTCAACGAGAACCCCAACGTGACCATCGAACTGAGTGCCCACTGCGACTATCGGGGCAATGCGGAATACAACAAGGCGCTCTCGCAGCGCAGAGCCGAGACCGTGGTCAACTATCTGACCCAGCACGGCATTGCCCGCGACCGGCTCACCCCTGTGGGCTATGGCAAGGACAAGCCCAAGAAAATCAGAAAGAAACTCACCGAGACCTACAAATGGCTGAAAGAGGGCGACGTGCTGACCGAGGACTTTATCAAGAAGCAGACGAAAGAACACCAGGAGGTGTGCAACCAACTGAACCGCCGCACGGAGTTCATCGTCCTGCGCACCACCTACGGCATGTTCGACGCCAACGGCAAGCTGAAACAGACGCCGCAAACCAAGAAGAAAGAGAACAAGACAAATGCCGACGATTTTGAGATTTCCTTCGAATAAACCGCGCTATGAACAATAAATTAGATCCACAATTCATCACACAGACACGCCAGGTGATGGGCGACGAACGCTTCGGGCGTTTCCTGCGGGCTTTCGAGGAAGAACCGCCAGTGAGTGTGCGCACCAATCCTTTCAAGCATGCGCTTTTGCCGGAAGGCGAACAGGTGCCGTGGTGCCCGACGGGCTACTATCTGCCCAACCGCCCCGCCTTCACGTTCGACCCCCTGCTCCATGCCGGTGTCTACTATGTGCAGGAGGCTGGCTCCATGTTCATCGACCGGATTCTCCGACAGTATGTCACCCGACCGGTGACCATGCTCGATCTGTGTGCCGCCCCGGGTGGCAAGTCCACGGTGGCACGCACGGCGCTGCCTGAGGGCAGCCTGCTGTTCAGCAACGAGCCGATGCGGCAACGTGCCAACGTGCTCGCCGAGAACCTGCAGAAATTTGGCCATCCCGACATCGTTGTCACCAACAACTATCCCCAAGACTACCGCAAGTCGGGGCTGCGCTTCGACGTGATTCTCACCGACGTGCCCTGCTCGGGTGAGGGAATGTTCCGCAAGGATGAGGGCGCCATCGGGGAATGGAGCACACAGAATGTGGCCAACTGCCAGAAACTTCAGCGCGAAATCGTGAGCGACGCTTGGCAGTGTCTGAAGCCCGGTGGACTGCTCATCTATTCCACCTGCACCTTCAACACACTTGAGGACGAAGAGAATGCCTTGTGGATAGAACGGGAACTGGGCGGAACGTTCCTCTCCGTCGACACGGAGCCGTCATGGCACATCACGCCCTCGCTGCTCGCCGGACACGAGGCAATGCCTGTCTACCGGTTCATCCCCGGCATCACCCGTTCCGAGGGACTCTTTGTCTGCGCTTTCCGCAAACCCGGTGACGAAACCGACGACACGGGCAAACCCATCAAGACAAAAAAGAAGAAGGACAAACGGCAGGAAAGCAAGAAAGCGAACGGGGCGAAGCCTGCCATCCCCTCATGGATAGACAGGCAGGAGCAGTATGCCGTTCATCTCAACGGCGACACACTGACCGCCATTCCGCAGGCTTGGGATGCCGTCTATGAGGCAGCCTCAAGTCTGAGAATCCTGCATGCCGGCATCACCATGGGCACCCTCAAGGGAAAGAACATCATTCCCCACCAATCGCTTGCCCAGTCGCTCTGCCTCAACCGCTCGGCATTTCCATCCGTCGACGTGGACTATCCCACAGCCATGGCATATCTGCGCTCTGAGGCCATCACGCTGCCCGCCGGCACACCGACCGGCTACGTGCTGCTCACCTATGGCGGAAAGACGCCGCTCGGCTTTGTCAAGAACATCGGCAACCGGGCCAACAACCTCTACCCCACGGAATGGAAAATCAAAAGCACCCACGTGCCCGACACGGCACCGCAAACAGGAATCATCATCAACGGAAATTCTTAAGAAATGAAACAATACTTAGACCTCCTGAACCGTATCCTCACAGAAGGACACAAGAAGACCGACCGCACCGGAACCGGTACGATGAGCGTCTTCGGCAACCAGATGCGATTCAACATGGCAGACGGTTTCCCGCTGCTCACGACCAAGAAACTGCATCTCAAGTCAATCATCTATGAACTGCTATGGTTTCTCCGTGGCGACACCAACATCAAGTATCTCAAAGACCACGGCGTGAGCATCTGGGACGAATGGGCTGACGAGAACGGAGAGCTTGGTCCCGTCTATGGTCACCAGTGGCGTTCATGGCCCGATTACAACGGAGGCACCATCGACCAGATCTCCAATGTGATCGACCTCATCAAGCACCATCCCGACTCCCGCCGCATGGTGGTGAGTGCATGGAATGTGGCGGAAATAGACCAGATGCAGCTGCCTCCTTGCCACTGCCTGTTCCAGTTCTATGTGGCTGATGGCAAACTGAGCCTGCAGCTCTACCAGCGCAGCGCCGACACCTTCCTCGGTGTGCCGTTCAACATCGCCTCCTATGCCCTGCTCCTGCAGATGATGGCGCAGGTGACAGGCCTCGAGGCTGGTGAGTTTATCCATACCACGGGCGACACCCACCTCTATCTCAACCATCTGGACCAAGCCCGGCTGCAGCTCACCCGTGAGCCTCGTCCGCTGCCCACAATGAAAATAAATCCCGACGTGAAAAGCCTGTTCGACTTCACCTTCGAGGACTTTGAGTTGGAAAACTACAACCCCTGGCCCCACATCAAGGCTGCCGTATCGGTATAGTCACCATTATAAAATCCAGCAAAATGAGAATCAACATCATAGCCGCCGTGGCACGCAACCGCGCCATCGGCAACGAAAACAAACTGATCTATTGGTTACCCAACGACCTGAAGCGCTTCAAGGCGCTCACCACGGGGCACACCATCATCATGGGGCGCCGCACCTTCGAGTCGCTGCCCAAGGGTGCCCTGCCCAACCGCCGCAACATCGTGTTGAGCCGCACGGCCAAAGAACTGCCCGGCTGCGACACCTATCCATCGCTCGACGACGCGCTGAACCACTGTGCACAAGACGAGGACATCTACATCATCGGCGGATCGAGTGTCTATGAGCAGGCGCTGCCGCTTGCCGACCGGCTCTGCCTCACCGAGATAGACGACACCCCAGCTGCCGCCGATGCCTTTTTCCCCGACTACAGCGACTGGAAAGAAGCGGAACGGGAGGAGCACGAGACAGACGAGAAGCACCACTATCGCTATGCATTTGTGGACTATGTGAAGCCTTGATGCCGAGTTTCATCCGATAGTATTTGCAAACAATTTTAATTCAATAATCATATGAAAAAGGTATTAAACACATTGTTGACAATGAGTCGACCGCTGGGCACCTTGCTCCTACTGTTGACCTTGTTGTGTGTGGCGCCGTGGAGCAGCCCTGCCGCTGCCCAGACAAGCACGACCCTAAAGTTGTATGCCGTGTTGGAAGACAATGGCACTACCCTCAAGTTTAAATGGGATACAAACATGCCCGAAGTGGGGGGTATCCTGTTCCGGAGACAATTTACGATGAACCGTCATGGAATACACAGGACATCCAGGACAAAGTGACGAAGGTCGTATTTGACATTCCTGTCAATAGAGTTTATGTTACAACCTGTAAAAACTGGTTTCAGGGATTTTCCCATTTGAAAAGTGTCGAGAACATTGCACGTCTGAAGACCGATAACGTGGAATATATGAGTGCAATGTTCTCTGGTTGTACTGAACTTAAAGAGCTCGACCTATCGGCTAACAGTTTTTCCAGTTTGGTAAATACGCAACAAATGTTTGCCAACTGTAGTAGTCTGGAAACATTGAAACTCCCGTCTTTCACAGAGAAGATGACCGATATGAGTAAAATGTTTGACGGTTGCAAGGCACTCAAGTCGTTGGATCTTTCAAGGTTCGATACACAGAATGTAATAAGTATGATGTGTATGTTCAACGGCTGTAGTGCGCTCACTGAACTTGACCTCTCCAACTTCAACACAAAGAATGTAAGAACTATGAGTTCTATGTTCAGCGGCTGTAGCGCTCTTACCAAGCTTAATCTTTCCAGTTTCAATACAAGGAGTGTACTGTATATGGAAAATATGTTCAATGGCTGTAGTGCGCTCACCGAACTTAAACTCCCCAGCAGTTTCACTACAGACCGTGTACAGCAGATGCAAAATATGTTCAATGGCTGTAGTGCGCTCACCGAACTTGATCTCTCCAGCTTCAACACAAAGAATGTGACCGACATGACGCAGATGTTCAAAGGATGCGCCAACCTCGTCACAATCTATGTGAATAGTGACAACTTCAAAGTGCCGACTTCGGGCACATCGATGTTTGAGGGATGCACCAACCTCAAGGGCGATAGAGCCTACAGCGTCGATGCCGCTGCGACCGACAAGAAAGACGGTTGGGATGGCACACTGTATGCGACGACTGACGATGGCTATCTCTCCGACAAGAGTTTCATCCGCCCTTGGGTGAAATATGACGCAAGCAATGAACTTGTGACATTCCAAAAAAGCTTTAAGCATCACCTTTACGACAACGAGTATCTGCTCAATGAAGGGACCGATGCCCCAGGTTGGTTAGGCGAGCAGACAAATGCTCATATTTTTAAAAAGGTGATATTTGACAAGTCCTTTGATGACGCGCGCCCCACGACATGCTACCAGTGGTTCTACTGTCCTTTATTGGAAAGCATCGAAGGTATTGAATATCTGCACACCGAAGATGTGACGAACATGAGCAAGATGTTCCACTGTAATATTAAAAAGCTTGATGTTTCGCACTTCAACACAACAAATGTGACGGATATGTCGGACATGTTCAACATATCCGTCACGTCTCTGGATGTCTCGAATTTTGATACACAAAACGTGACGAACATGCAGGGAATGTTCAGCGGTTGTTCGAACCTTACCACACTTGATGTTTCACACTTCAACACAGAGAAGGTGACGGATATGTCTTATATGTTCTCTGGCGACAGTGAACTCACTTTTATCGACCTCTCCAGCTTCCAAACATTTGCAAAGTTGGACTATATGTTCAATAAGTGCTCTAAACTTTGCACCATCTACGCCAAACGCGACAAATTCCAAGTGGACAGCAGAACCAGCCAAGACATGTTCAAGGATTGTACCTCCTTGGCTGGCGATGTCAGATATACCAATATCAATAAATCAGACCCTGACAATGTTGCCTCAAAGAAATATGCCACTTTCGATGGCGGCTATCTCATTGATGATCTGGAATCCAAACGGGCATGGGTGAAATACAACATTGACTTTAGAAATAAAAATCTATATGGAATCTTAACATTCCTATATAATGATGAAAAGCTGTACTCACCATACACCCCATACAACACGACATATGTCGAGTGGGAATATCCACTTAACAAAAAGGGTAAAGATGTTCCTGAATGGCAATCAGCTGAAAATATAGGTCCTGTACATAAAGTTGTCTTTGATCCTTCTTTTGCCAAATTCCGTCCTAAGACATGTCACATGTGGTTTGGAGGCAATGCTACCGGTAATTATTTGAAAGAAATTGAGGGCATTCAGTATCTGAATACGGAAGACGTGACAGATATGTCGGAAATGTTCTCTCATGCAGGATTGACCTCACTTGATTTAAGCCATTTCGACACATGGAACGTAACGGACATGTCTAATATGTTCAATGATTGTAAAGGTATCACTTCGCTTGATTTAAGCAACTTCAATACGCAAAATGTGACAACAATGAATGGAATGTTTGAAGAATGTTATGGTCTCCAAACAATCTATGCTGGCAGACTATTTCTCACACCTGCCATAAAAGATGACAATGAAATAATGTTCTCTGGATGCAATAATCTGAAGGGCGCTACAGCATACGATGAAAGCAAACTTGGCACTAAGATGGCTAACTACAAGACTGGCTATTTCACCAAGTTGGTCGCAAAGGTAGGTGATGAGAAGATTGGTGCTGTAGGCGAGACGCTGACTGCCGACCATGACATGACTCTGCCCGACGACAAAGACCTGACACTCTACGAGACCGACGGCTTCAAGGCTCCTTCCATCAGCTACACCCGCTCCAATGTGACAGGCGGCAAGTGGGCAAGCCTCTGCCTGCCATTCCAGATATCCATGAAGGAGGCACAGTCCTTCCGTGCCTACACCCTGCTCTCAGCCACAAACGACGTCATCACGCTGCAGGAAGAGACCGCAGACATTGCTGCCGGCACTCCGCTCCTCATCCACATGAACGAGGGCGCTACCGAAATCAATATCAATGGCAAGGATGTTGACATCAAGGCTGTGCAGGAAGGTTCCACCACCAAGGATGCTGCCTATCAGCTCGTGGGTCTCTATACCACCAAGACGTTTGACAAGGCCACAGACAACAACTGCTATATCGTAAAGGGCGACAAACTGATGAATCCTGCCAAGATGCTGGAGGCCAGCGACGCAGTGCAGAAGGTAGGCTCCCGTCCTTATCGTGCCTATGTGCAGGCAAGCAAGCCAACAGCCCAAGCCAACATGCTCAGCATCGCCATCAACGATGAGGTTACCGGCATCAAGGCCATTGACGCCCTCAACGGCGACACACCGGCAGAATACTACGACATGCAGGGCCGTCGCATCAACGGTCTGCAGAAGGGCATCAACATCGTGAAACGTGGCAACAAGACCACCAAGGTAATTATCCGATAAACAAGAACAAGATTATGAAAACAAAAGAATATATCAAGCCCGACATGATGGCAGTGAAGGTTCAGTCACAAGCCATCCTCGCCGGTTCGGAAGGCAACACCATTCAACAGGCTGCCGCCAACGATTACACGAAAGAAAATTTGGAAAAGCTTTTGGACGAAACAGACA
The DNA here is from genome assembly GCA_050873125.1 of Prevotella sp. Taxonomy (GTDB): domain Bacteria; phylum Bacteroidota; class Bacteroidia; order Bacteroidales; family Bacteroidaceae; genus Prevotella. The sequence continues at coordinate 85,062 of JBNMIE010000002.1, read as the reverse complement.
AGACAAGCATTTGGGGTGATTGAGAATCCTCTCCCATCACTCTATTCGCCTATTCAAACAAGCGTCTCCCGAGGGAGACGCTTGTTTTCGTTTGTCTGGTCATATAGCAAGCGAACAATCGTTCGCATGATGCTACGAAAAACCAAAAACTATCCTACAAACGCAAAACCGGTCGCTTGCCCCATTGTGGGGTAGCGACCGGTTTTGAATTTATCTCTCTTAACCTCTTTTTCTATTATTCCTCATCTTCGTCCTCAAGCGCTTTCTCCTGGGAGTCGCTCAAAATAGGGAGCGGACGGTTGATAGCGGCGTTGAACGAAATGATGGTTTCGCTGCGTGACAGTCCGAGGGGCTGCAGCTTGTCGTGGATGATGTTCATCAAGTGATGGTTGTTCATCGCATAAATCTTGATGAACATGTCGAAACCGCCTGTCGTGTAGTGGCATTCCACTACCTCCGGTATGCGTTTCAATCCCTCTACCACTTGGTCGAATTTCTCGGGATCTTTCAGATATAATCCTATATATGCACAGGTTTCATAACCGATTTTCTCTGGGTCGATGATAAACTGTGAGCCTTTCAAGATGCCCATGTTGGTGAGCTTCTGAATGCGCTGGTGAATGGCTGCTCCACTTACATTGCAAGCACGGGCAACCTCAAGAAATGGAATACGGGCATCCTCGGCGATGAGGCGGAGGATCTTCTTATCCAAATAGTCTAAACGATGATGTGCCATATCTTATATTAATTTGCTTGCAAAGATACAACAAAGTATTTAAAACTACAACGTTTTATCTATAAAATGTTAGTTTTTGCAAGAAAGAAATCATAGTATATAAATTTTCACCATGTTTTCAAGCCTCATCAACGCTATTTTTGTCCCTTCTCGACGGCAGAATAGTTGACCTTCAATGCCCCTGCACGCCGCAGCGCCTGCTTCACATCGGTTATCATGCCCATCTTGACATGGCGGTCGGCCTTGATAGACACGGTCATGTTCTTGGCATCTTCGGGTTCCATATTGTTGCGCTCCGCGGCCATATAGTCGGTGACCGCCGGCAGGTCGGCATATTTGTCGTTGACCTGGATGCGCGTCTCGGTGCTCACCTGTTTGCCCATACGGTCGGCTGGACGGCCTATATATAAATAGGTGATAGCCGACTTCTTGGTAAGCCGGGTGAGTTCGGTTCCCGCCGGCACACGGTATTTCACCTTGAGGGTGACCTTGCGCATGTGGGTGACAATCATGAAAAAGAACAGCACGGTGAATATCAAGTCGGGCAGAGAGGCGGTGTTCAAGCCCGGCACCTCGTGGTGCTCACGTCGGAAAATGCTCATGGCTGTGCTCCTTTCTCTTGGGTGTTGTATACTTCGGATATCCGCTGCGGATAGCATTCCTGCAAGGCTTTCTTCTCTTCCTCGCTGCACTGCGCATAGGAATGGTGAAAACAGCGCAGCGCCAATCGGTTGCGCAGCAGGGCATAGGCAGACATCACCTCGTTTTGCACTTGGAAATAGGTGTTGTAGTCCGCTTCCCGGTCGCTCTCCATCGAGATGATGTGTTGGTCGCTGACGGCAAACTTGCCCACCAAGGGCACCGTCTTCAGCGTTTTCTGGGGCAGGTCAGCCCGATTCGAAGGGTTGCTCACAAAGTCGACCACTCGACGGCGCAAGTCCCCTATCCTCATCGGTTTGCCATTGACCAGGATGGAGTCGGAAGGCGTAATCCGTATCTTCATCACGTTGCGCTCGCTGGCATCGGTGGGCTGTTGCTGCTCCTCCTTGGGGGAAATCGGAGGCAGCTGACGGGACAAGCCCTTGTCCACGTCCATCGAACTGGTGACCAGGAACAGAATCAACAGCATGAACGAGATGTCGGCTGTCGACGTGGTGTTCAGTTGGGGCACACGCCTCTTTGTGCGTTTAAACATGTTTCTTACGGATATATTTCATATTGCCGTAGACCACCGTGGCCACAGCAACGACAATCAAGATGATGGAAGTGTCGACAAACATGTCGGCCAGCTTGAGCCAAGCCCAAGTCTCGTAAGGCTTGCCATTGATGACGATGGCGTCGGAAGAGCCAAAGAGGAAGGTGAGCAGGAGCAACAGCAGCGTTCCACCCGCCACACTGACGGCAATCTTTCTTGCGGGAACGCCGTTGACCACACGCTCGCCCCGATATTTCAGTCCCTTCACCAGCGACCAAATGGCTACGCCAAGGGTTCCCAAGAACAGCAGATACATCAACACCAGCACCACATCCGTCAGGAGAGGAGCGTTGAATTCCGGGTTGTCGTCATAAGGACGGTCGAAACCGATCAGTCCAAAAGCGATGAACACCACCGCCACCACGGCCACCAATAGATAAAGCACCCGGATGGATATCTTCTCTGTCGGCCAGGTTTTCAGATTTAATTTCCTCATGCTTTCTTCAGTTTATATTTCATCACCGCATCCAGCAACGTGATGCAAGACTCCTCCATCTGGGAGGTGAGATGCTCAATCTTTGAGAGGATATAGTTGTAGAACACTTGCAGAATCAAGGCCACGATAATGCCGAAGATGGTCGTGATGAGCGCCACCTTCATACCGGCAGCCACGATGGTCGGGCTGATGTCGCCCGCCTGCTGTATCTGGTCAAACGCCATCACCATGCCAATCACCGTACCGAGGAATCCCAACGACGGCGCCATGGCGATGAACAGGGTTATCCATGAGCAGCCCTTCTCCAGATTGGCGGCCTGCACGGCACCATAGGCGGTGATGGAACGCTCCACATTCTCGATGCTTTCGTCCATACGGGTGAGACCCTGATAGCAGATGGAAGCCACAGGACCACGTGTGCTCCGGCACAGGGTTTTGGCGCCCTCGATATCGCCCTCCTCGATTTTCGCGTCCACATCGTGCATGAAGCGCTTGGCGTCGATCTCGGAAAGGCTGAGATAGATGATGCGCTCGATGCAGAAAGCCAAGCCCAACACCAGGGCGAGCGCCACCAAGGACATGAACCCGGCATTGCCTTCGATAAACTTCGTCTTCAGTTCCTTGTGTATGCCCTGACTCTCCACCGGTGCCACAGATGCGGAGTCAGCAGCCATCTCGCTGATGAGGTCGTCGTCCTGGTCGGCAGTCGCAGCAGTGTCGGCAGCAGCGACCGAGACAGAGGAAGAATCCTGAGAGGCTTTCTTTGAAGACTGGGCTACAGACATAGCATTGTAGCCGAACAAGAATACAATGATTATTGCCGAAAGAGCAATGATTCTTTTCATAAATTACGAATGATATATTTACCTAACGTTTTTATTCTTATTTCCAGCAGCCCGCCCAAACCCGATGGGCGAATGCAACTGCAAATGTACGGTAAAACGAAGAAAAGACCAAATAAAACCATGAAAAATTGTCCTTATCCCCTTGATATGCCCTCTGCAAGAACACACCGCCCCACCCCATCGCCCTTTTCACATTGTTTCAAAAAGAATTGTCATTTTGCCACCTTTTCTCATAACCATTTCTGTATCAGCATTTTCCGGGTTGCAAATAGCAGATGGAAGATTCGGCATCTGCCACCACAAAAAATGGGAAGAAAAAGCCCATGCAAGACAGTTCAGAATCGAAAAGAAGATTTGAACAAAAAGTTCAAAGCCCCCGAACCATTTGTTCAACGCCTCTGAACCCAACATACCTGCCCCATGGCAAGGCTACCAGAAACCCAAAGCCGAAGCCAATTATCCCAATCAACTGTCTTCATCCAGGTGACAGATGGTGACAAACAGGTGGCAGATAGCGCCCCCATCTGCAACCCGCAACTTTCTGGTTATTAATCAGATAGAGCGATGGTGACAAATAAAGCAGAAAATGAGCAAAAACAAAAATAAGGGGTGTTGGCTCAATGCCACCCAATTAGGTAGCTAATGAAGACAGAGGCTCTGAGAATGAAGTCTATCTGTCTTCTGTAGAGAACTGTGTTTATTAGTTGAATGATTTCCGTTATTCTGACGATAATCTTACTCCTTTTTTTGAACGTATAAAAGCACACAATGAATTATTTCCTTATTGTGCATATACTCTTATTGGTTTTGCAGAAAACTAGAATAGTAAGATGTGTGCGGTACTTCGTCAACCATACATCATTTCAAGTCGCGAAGCTACAGAAGAAGAGATTGTAAATGAACTGGAAAAATTAGGATTTAAGTCACAAATGGATGGTGAGTATTTTTCAAATAACATTTATGACATTTTTGATGCTTCACCTAACAATGTTTTAGTTGGTATTGACGGGAACCTTTATTTCATAGATACTATCATATATGTAGCGAACGCAGACAATGTTCGTACTTATCATAGTCAGTCACCTAAATTCACATGAAAATTTCGTTCTTTATCCTATAACTACAACAAGGTTTCCCGATTCGACGATAAACCGCATGATAGGACTTTTAGGATGTGTCGTCTTTGGAGGTGGAGGTTTGGCACTATTTTATAAAGACTGCAAGTGGCATTTCCGTCATAAAAAAGAGAAAGAATAAGACTATAGCAGCCTTCAAGGAAATGTGAATGATTACCCTCCATACTTCGTTTCAAACTCTTCCACTATTGACGCCAACTCTTTAGGCAAATAGTTCATGCCCCTTTGTCGAATTTCGTCGGGTATTCCGAACAATGCTTCAGCAATGCCACCAGTGATACATCCGATAGTGTCGGAGTCACCGCCAATGCTGATGGCGTTGCGTACCGCATCCTCAAAATCCGCGGCTTCAAGGGCACAGGTTATCGCTTGCGGCACACTGCCTTGACAGGTGCCACCATCGACCAATCCATCCAATCCCTTCCATGAATAGCGAGGGCGAATCTCATCCACAGTCAATGACAAGTCATAGTCAAACCTATCGCTTACTGCCTGGCGAATTTCCGCAACAGAAGTGCCTTGGCGCGCCATGAAGATGCACATGGCTGTGGCTTGCGCCCCTTTTATTCCTTCCGGATGGTTATGGGTGCATTCCGCAGAAAGCCTTGCGGCAGAAAGTGTTTCGTCCAAAGTGTTGAAAGCCCACCCCACAGGACCAACTCTCATAGCGCTGCCATTTCCACAACTGTTATACGGCTCCATGGTTCCACGGGAAGCAAGGTGAACCCAACGAATGAACATGGGACCATAGCTACCCATAGGATTCGGATAGGTTTGCGCATATTTAAGATAATAAGACGACGGCGTGCCTCCACGAAGCAACCATTCCGCCGTAGCCAACGTGAGGATACTGTCGTCCGTGAATTCCTTTTCCTTAGAAAAGAAAGGGAACTCTTTCGTTTTGATGTTATCAAATTCGTAGATACTACCTACTATGTCTCCAATGATTGATCCTATCATGATTCTTATTGGTTTAAAGTGTTACGTTGGTTTTCTAAGGAATGAGCTAAACAAAAAGTCCTGTAAATCTGAAGACTTACAGGACTAATTGCGGAAAGAGGGGGATTCGAACCCCCGATACCCTTTAGGGGTATACACGCTTTCCAGGCGTGCCTCTTCAACCACTCGAGCATCTTTCCAAGGGGAGGTTATGCACTTTATCTCAAATGCGGTGCAAAGGTATTCTTTTTATTTGAAAATGACGAACAAATCGGCAAGGAATCTTGTCCTTTTAGGATTCTTTAAGTGAATAGGGTCGGGAAAATGCGCTTCACATTGGCATTGGTCTGCTTTTCCACCTCTTCAGGAGAGACGGCATAGCATTCCGCCATCCGATCCATCACCAACCTGACATAGGCACTCTCGTTCCGCTTCCCCCGATTGGGCACTGGAGCCATATAGGGCGAATCGGTTTCAAGCACAATGCGGTCAAGAGGTATGTGGGGAAGGACTGACGGGAGATTGCTTTTCTTGAAAGTGAGCACACCGCCAACACCTAACACGAAACGTGGGAAATCCAGCAGTTCTTCTGCCTCGTGCAGATTGCCCGTGAAACAATGGAACACGCCTCCCGGCAAATCGTCCCGGTAGGATCGAAGCATTTTCACCATCTCGTTTTGCCCTTTACGGCAATGTATCATCAAGGGAAGGCGGGTCTCGATTGACCATTTCACCTGCTCCTCGAAAGCCTCAAGCTGTTCTTTCTCAAACTCGCGACTCCAATAGTAGTCCAGTCCGACTTCTCCCACAGCAATATATCGGGGATCGGCATTCTGTTTCAAGTTGGCGTCCAACAAGCCTTTCATTTCCGTCAGCACCTCTCGCCAATCGGCTTTCACCTCTTCGGGATGCAAGCCAATCATCGGATAGGCATAGCCCGGATAGCGCTTGGCGGTGGCCATTACCGTGGACAACGATTTGAGATCGATGGCGGGCACAAGGATTTTCTCCACTCCTGCCTCTCGAGCTCTTGCCACGACCTCGTCACGATCCTCGTCAAACTCGGGACCATCAATATGTGAATGTGTATCAATCATTGTCTGTAAATATGTAATGTTCGTTTTTCCGGTTATAATAAATCACACCCAGTTTGGCGGCAGCAAGAAAACGCTGCTCTGCCGGCAGGTCGGCATAGTGGGCTTCTATCTGGTTCCACAAATCGAGTATCACCTCGTCCACTTCAGGGCGGATGGCCTTGGTTTCTTCCAACGCTTTGTTGGTGCGTTCCTGCAGCACACGCTGTGCCTGGTAAGCCTCACGGAAGATGTCGTAATGGGTGGCTACCATACCTATAGTGGGATTGTATATGGGCCGTCCGCCCTGGCGGATGCGCCGCTTCTCTCCAGTGATGGTCTTCTCCGCCCATTCGCAGAGACCCTCCAAAGTATTGAGGTTTGGCAAGGTCTTGGCATCGTCTGACATGCCGTAGAGATCCAACACCTGCCTTCTGATTTCCCCTCGGTCCACCGTCATGAAGAGCACTTGCAGGAAGTGGCTTACATACATGGTCGCACGCTTTTGAAGTGTCTCTATCTTAGAAGAGTTCCTCACCTGAGCATTGTAGCACACCTTGTATTGTTCCGATGCGGTGAGCAGACGATCGTAGAGAGGCTGGGCACGGTTGAGCGTCTTCCAGTCTATAAATCGGTTGCGCGCAGTATAGATGTTGTCATTGTCGAGCAATGTCTTGAGCGTCTTGAGGCGTGCGGTGTCAGTTCTTGGTAGTCTTCTGTAGGGCATGGGCTTACTTATTTCTTTCTTTTCATCATGGCGTCAGTGAATGAAGTCAACTCTTTCTTGCGCTCCGGCTCGACGGAAATGGCGGCAAGGTATTTGCGGCTTTCCTCAAAATATTCACTAATCTTATTCTCTGCCAAGCGGTCTATTCCTATTTCATTGTAGAGTTTCGTCACTGCGGCGATTTTCTCCTTCGGGTCAAACGTTGTCGCAGTCACCCAATGCTCAAGTTCCGATTTTTGTTCGGCATTCGCCAAGTTCCAGGCATTGATGAGCATGTAAGTCTTCTTGTTGGACAAAATGTCGCCACCGATGGCCTTGCCAAAGACTTCCGGATTGCCATAGACATCCAGGTAGTCGTCCTGCAATTGGAAAGCCAATCCTATCTTCTCTCCGAATTGATAGAGATTGTCAGCGTCGGCTTGTGGAGCATCGGCAAGGATGGCGCCCATCTTCAGTGCGCAAGCCAAGAGCACGCTCGTTTTCAAGCGTATCATCTCTATATATTCCGCCTCAGTCACATCGGTACGGGTTTCAAACTCCATGTCAAACTGCTGTCCTTCGCAGATTTCAAGTGATGTGTTGTTGAACAAATCCATCACCGGCTTGATTTTATCGGCGGGCACTTGTATCATGCGTTCATAAGCCTGCACAAGCATTGCGTCGCCAGAAAGGATGGCGGTGTTGGCTCCCCATTTCTTGTGGGCAGTCATCATGCCCCGCCGCATATCCGCATTGTCCATGAGGTCATCGTGGAGCAAGGTGAAGTTGTGGTAGGTTTCCAAAGCGCAAGCAGGCATCAGGATGCTCTGCGGATCTTCCTTATAAAGGTTGTAGGCAAGGAGCATCAGTGTGGGACGGATGCGTTTTCCGCCCATCGAAAGCACATACCTGATTGGCTCATACAGGCTTGCAGGCCGGCGGTCATAAGGCAATTGATTGATAAACGTGTTAATCTCGTTCAGGATTTCTTTAGCTGTCAGCATAATATCTTTGTTTTATAACTTGAATACGATGGGAATGCAAATCATGGTCTGGCAAGGCTTGCCCTTCTGGGTGCCAGGTTTCCACTTGGGGAGCATGCGCACCACACGGAGAGCCTCACGGTCAAGCAGAGGATCTACGGAGGTCACTATCTTGGCGTTGGCAGTAGTGCCGTCCTTGTTGACAATAAAGGACACCACAACCTTTCCTTCTATCTTCTGCTGCTTGGCCATGACCGGATATTTCAGATTGTTGCGAAGCCACTTCATGAATTCGACCATTCCGCCGGGGAAGTCGGGAAGTTCCTCCACGACACGGAAGTTCAGCGGGTTGTTCGGATCCTTTACCGGCAAGGGAGACAACGCTTGCGTGTCGTCATTCTTGTCCTTGGCATCGCTGTTGTCAAGGCCACTGCTCGACACGCCTTCTCCTGTGATATTGGCGTCGTCATTGAGTTTGGTCTCGTTGAGTTTGTCAATCATGTTGTCCTGCTTCACCGTATTGATTTTCTCTGTGACCGCGGAAGAGGCAGCAGTTGGCGCGGCGGCGACCATGTCTTTCTGTTCAAGGGCAGGAATGCTCTCAAAGTCCTGTGCCATGTCGTCAATCTGGTCATTCATCTCGTCTGACGACTGGTCTGACGAAGAATATTCAAGGGCAAAGAAGACAACCGACAGCACGATGACAAGTCCTGTCAGCCACGCTGTCAATCTGTATTTTTCCAAGTCTGCCGAAGGCAATTTCTTGATTTCCATTTCCTTTAGTATTTTTATTGGTGTGGATGGGACGCACGCAATCTAAAAATCCTGCCTTCTGAAAATAATCTTGCCTTTCATACGTTATATATAAGGTGTATGTTCCATGCAGGAGGATTTGACCAACAAAATTAATGAAGATATTTGAAAAAATCAGTATCTTTGCGGATAAATTAGAACAAATTGATGAAAAAAGTTGTTTTTACGCTCTTGACCGCCATGTTTTCCCTTGTCGCCACGGCACAAGAGAGCCAAACTGCATACAATTTTCTCCGACTTCCGACCAGTGCCCATGCCGCCGCCCTCGGTGGGGAGAATGTGACTTTGGTTGAGGATGACCCTTCGCTGGTCTTCTCCAACCCTGCCCTACTCTCTTCCGTGAGCGACAAGTCGATCGGGTTCAACTATATGAACTATATGTCGGGAGCCAATGTGTTCAGTGCCACCTTCAACCGTGTTGTCAAGGAGAAACTGTCGTGGGCAGCCAGCGCACAGTTCATCAATTATGGTTCCATGCGGGAGACAACGGAAAACAACGAGCAAACAGGGGAGTTCTCCGCCAAGGACATTGCCGTGAACGGACACCTTTCTTATATGTTGTCCGACAAGATTGCGGGTGGTATCACTGCCAAGTTCATCACTTCATACATCGGCAACTACAATTCCATTGCGGTGGGTGTAGACTTGGGACTGAACTATTTCGACCCAGAGCACAACCTGTCGGTCTCTGCGGTCGCCAAGAATTTAGGCGGCCAACTGAAAGCCTATGATGAAGAGTTTGAGAAGATGCCGCTCGACATACAAGTGGGTGTGAGCAAACAGTTTGCTGCCGCCCCATTTCGCATCCATGCCACATTGGCCGACCTGAACCATTGGGGATACAAGTTTTTCAACCACTTGGTATTGGGTGCCGACATCATTCTGGGAGGCAACATCTGGGTAGGCGGTGGATACAATTTCCGCCGGGCCAACGAGATGTCCATTCTTGCCACCGGAGAGGAGAAAGGAAGCAGTCATGGCGCAGGACTGTCCTTTGGCGGCGGCATCAACCTGGAACGGTTCAAGCTCAATGTAGCTTATGGGAAATATCATGTTTCCTCCTCTTCCATTGTGGTAAGCGCCGCCTATAGTCTGTAAATAATCACATCAAAATAAACAAATGAAACGTATCATCATTGCCGTGGACGGCTTTTCCTCTTGTGGGAAAAGCACCATGGCCAAAGACCTGGCCCGGGAAGTGGGCTATATTTATGTGGACACCGGTGCCATGTATCGTGCCGTAACACTTTATGCCATGCGCAAAGGACTGTTCCACGGTAAGGAGATAGACAGTGAGAAACTTCAACAGCTCATGCCGGACATCCATATCAGCTTCAAGTTCAACGCCGAGACCGGCAGACCCGACACCTATCTGAATGGAGAATTGGTGGAAAAGGAAATCCGCAGTCTTGAGGTGTCAAGCCATGTGAGTGTGGTGGCTGCCCTGCCCTTTGTCCGTTCTGCCATGGTGGAACAGCAGCAGCGCATGGGTGAGGACAAAGGCATCGTGATGGACGGACGAGATATCGGAACCACCGTCTTCCCGCAAGCCGAACTCAAGATTTTTGTCACCGCTTCGGCAGAAGTACGTGCCCAGCGACGTTTCGACGAACTGAAGGCGAAAGGCATGCCGGCAGACTATGACGAGATATTGAAAAATGTGCAGGAACGTGACTATATAGACAGTCACCGAGAGGTTTCTCCACTGCGCAAGGCCGACGATGCCATCGAACTGGACAACAGCCACATGACCATTCCCGAGCAGAAAGCATGGCTCATGGAACGGTTTAAAGAATGTGTGGAATAAAGAATTCTGAAGATAAAGCCACCGCCACTGTTTCGCCATCTCCATAAGAGACGAAACAGCGGCGGTGTTTTGTATCAAGCCTTGACAAGATGTTGCACATGGTCACGGCACTGCTCCATCAACCATTTGGGAGTGCTCGTGGCGCCACAAATGCCGATAGTCTGCACGCCGTCAAGCCAAGACGGTTGGATTTCTTCGGGGTTCTCTATCTGATAGCTGTTGCCATTCACCCGGCAACATTCCTTGAAGAGCACCTTGCCATTACTGCTCTTGTGTCCACAGACAAAGAGAATCAAATCGTGCCGGGAGGCAAACGAAGAGATATGCGGCATGCGGTTGGCCACCTGACGGCAGATGGTGTCGAAACTCTTGAAGGTGGCATCACTGCTGATATGCTCCTGGATATAGGCAATGATGCGGTGGAACTCGTCAAGAGACTTCGTGGTCTGTGAATATAAATAGATGTCACGGCTCATATCCAACTTCTTCGCATCCTCTAGCTTTTCTATGACGGTAGCATGACTGTGTGTCTGCCCCACCAATCCCAAGACCTCAGCATGTCCATTCTTCCCGAAGATGACAATCTGCGCATCAGGATTGGCGGTGTACTGCCGATGGATTCGGCGCTGCAGGGCGAGCACCACGGGACAGGTAGCGTCAATGATGTCAATGTTGTTGCGGCGCGCCAGTTCGTAAGTCTCCGGTGGTTCCCCATGTGCCCTGAGCAGCACTTTCACATCATGCAAACGGAGCATGTCGTCATGGTTGATGGTCACCAAGCCCATTTCCCGCAAGCGTTCACATTCCATGCCGTTGTGCACGATGTCTCCCAAGCAATAGAGCGTGCCGCCCTTCGCCAACTCCTCTTCTGCCTTGCTGATGGCAGTGGTCACACCGAAACAGAATCCACTGCCCGTGTCGATTTCTATCTGTATCATACCTATTCTGTCACATTGATATGCACCACCACTTTGGGTCGATGCGGGTCATTGGTAATCATCAGCACACGAGGACGGGACTTGGATCTGCCTTTCAAGATGCGGGACTCTGCCGTCACCTTCAACTTTGCCGTCTCGCCGGGTTGGATTTTCATCTTGTTGAGCGACACTTGCAAGCCGCTGGTAAACATTTGCAGTGCCCGAATGTCCAAGACGCTCTTTCCCGTGTTGGAGATTTCTATCTCGCCTTTTTTCTTAGACTTGCCCGCAAAGGAACCTAAATCCAGGTTTTCGTGGGAGAGCTTGAGCTGGGGAGCCTTGGCCATCTTTTCCGGTGTCATGCTTTGGAATCCCGGCAAAAGCACGGCGGAAACCTCAATGCTTTTGTCCTCGCTGACTTTCTCACCAGGGTTGGCGCCGAGATAGACGGTGGTTTGGGTCAAGCCGAAATCGCGCAACTTTCTTGAGTCAAGTGTAAAGCGCACCACACCGCCACGGCCTGTGGCAATCGTAGAGGGGGAAACCTCCGCCGTGAGATAGTTGGGGAGATGCATCACTACAGGGCGGACACTCTGGCTGGAAGTGTTGAGGATATGGATTTCCGCTGTAGGGCGGTCGCCATTGTTCACATCATCAAACTCCACCGAGGCGCTGTCGGCTTTCAAGCTGCCCATCTGATAGGCATAGCCGCCGTTGTAGTTCGTGATTTCGGTCACGACCACACCCCGCAGGGTGAGCATCAGAGGTTCTTTGGAACCATTGCTGTACACCAAGAACTGCTTGACGAAATGTCCCAATTGGCGGGCATCATACGTGGCATTCAGGGTGAACTCCTTGCCTCCCGCCACTGGCTGCTTGGGATAGTCGACCTGGGTGCATCCGCATCCGGTCTCCACATCTTGAATCACAAGCGATTCATTGCCCTTGTTGCGCAGATGGAAGGTGGCTTTCACCGGCTGATTGTAAATCACTTGTCCGCAGTCTATCACCTCGTTGGAGGTGGTGATACGCTGTGCCAGAAGCGGACACGCCGCCATGGCCAGCATGGTTGTCAGTATATATTTTCTCTTGTTCATAATTCTTTTATTCTTTCACGCTCAACACCGTGCCTTTGTCTCTTCCGGCATATTCAGGAGCGTAGGCACACTGCACCGTGGTAGCCCCATTCTGATAGTCGCCCTTTCGGTCTATATAGTATTCTATCTCTATCTGGGTCTTGCCTTTTCTCACCTTATTTATATAGCATCGGGTGGATGTGTCCTTGATTTCGAAATAACATCCGTAACGGTAGCCGCTGACCTGCTCCACAGGTTCGAGGCAGGCGGCACGACGGTCTTGCAACTGCACAAAGTCGTAGTCACGATCTGCCTTGATGGTCAGACGGACAGTCACCTTGTCGCCCACCTTCAAGTCTTTGCCTCCCAGCACCTCACGTTTCACACTCAGTCCGTTGGCACTGCTGTTGACATCCGCCATCGGCTGCATTCCCGTCACATAGACCGAGCCCCATGATGTGCCCGCATTCTGCTTCTTCACGGTGAGCGTCTTGGCATGAAGATTATCGATTGTGGTCTTCACATACCCCACACCGGCAGTAGGCTTATCCGTATCCATCAGCTTTCCGTCCAGGAAAAGTTGGGCTTTGTCACAAGGAGCGAGGATGTCGAGATTGGGCTTCTCTCCCATCTTGGGGGTGAAGAAAGAATAGACCGCCTCGGTGCCCACCACTGGAGAATCCCAGCGCTGCACATGCTTCTGCTGCAAGATCCACCGCTGCATCTCGGAGATGGTCTGCTGGTCATCCGGGGTGACAAGTTTCAGTGCCTCTATGGCGGCCACTTGTGCCGGCATGCGGAAATCGCTCCAATAGTATGCCGCCCGATTGCCATCGAAGTAGCGGCCCATGAGATCGCTGTAGACCGTGAACTGCTTGATGCTTTCCACATATTCCTTGGCACGATCCATGTGTCCTGTACGGGCAAAGACCACTGCCGCCACCGCCTTGGCACGAATGTCCTTCATGGCGGGTTGCTTGAGCAGGATGCCCATCAAATAGTCTTGAGCATCCTTATATTTTCCTTTGAGTGGTTGGTCGTCAAGGGCAAACAGATAGAGTTGGGTAAGCGTCTCGTAGTCTATCGCCTCTGGCTTGTGCCCCTTCTTCTCCATTTGTCTCATGTGCTCCACTTGCTTCACCATGCAGTTCTGGAGATATCCAAGGGCACGTTCCTTGATTGCCATGCTCAGTTTGTACATAAGAGGTGTGACGGTCTTAGGATTGCCTTTCATATCGAGCATCAACCGCAAGCGCAGGATGGTGGATGCCACGCTGGAGGTCACAAAGGCAGAGCCTTGCATGCCGGGGAACCAACTGAAGGATCCGTCGGGACGCTGCAACTTCATGAGTTTACCGGTGAGCGTTTCCTGCCGGTTGTTGATGGCGTTCTCGTCGAAGAGGTTAACCAGTTGGCTGATTTGCTCCGACTCTTTCTCGGCATCCGCAAGCCATGGCGACTCGGCAAGCAGCAAGTCTTTGACATCTTGATTTTTCTGCAACGGACTGTCTGTCGACTTCTCCTTGCCTTTCTCTTGCCGCCACAAGTCCATGACATTTTTCAGTCGGGGTGACTGATGGAGCAAGCTGTAGGCCAAGGCGTTGGCATAGAATGAGCCAGAGAGCGTGATGGCGTCCTCGGCGTTTGTCCCCAAAAGGGAAGGCAACGACTGTACCAAAAGCCAAGCAGGATTGTCGGCATACTCCACCATGACCTTCTGGTTCTTCACATTCTTCATCGACTTCACCACAGAAGCGATGTCGATGGTTGTCTCACCCTTGCCATAGAGGCTGAAGGGGATGGTGTTGACCACTTGCTGCTGGTTGGAGAGAATGGGCAGATAGTGTTGTTCGCCATCGCTGCATCCGGCAGCTTCCGCCACGACCTTGCAGACGAGCAGGGTGTTGTCCTCGTCTGTCAACTTATCCACATCCACAGGGAAGGATACGGTTGTCGCGCCGTTGGCTTCCACAGAGAAACGTTCGGTCTGCTGGGCCACGGTTTTGTCTGTCTCGGGATTGATGAAATAGAGATGTGCTGTGCCACTCAACACCTTATCTGTGGTGTTGGATATTCTTGATGACAGGGTGCCCACATCACCCTTGCGCAAGAAGCGAGGCATATTGGGCTGAACCATCAAGCTCTTTTGAGCCACCGTCTCTCCCTCAATCTTGCCAGTGCGCATTTCCTTGTCATGGGCCAGCCCCATAAACTTCCAAGTAGTGACGCTCTCCGGCAAGGTGAAGCGGAGGGTTGCATTGCCGTTGTCGTCGGTTTCAAGGGCGGGATAGAAGAATGCCGTTTCCTGCAAATTGGCTCTCACCTGATTGCCTCCCGTGCCTTCTTCGGCATCCTGAGCCTTTCCAATTCTGGCTGCCGACTTGTATTTTCGGGCAGCCAAGACGGTGCCTACCGCCACCTCATTATTTACAGCCATTTCCGGTTTAGCCATCAACCGGACAGAGCCTGTGATATCGCAATGTACCGGAGACGGGGTGCCGTAGCACTCATCCAACATGGCAAAACCGCCTCTACCCCGGACAAAAAATTGATTCCAACGGAACAGGCTTGCGTCAAAGTGGGAGAAGATGGGCTCCATGTCCTTCAGAGGAGAATAGTATTTCATCACCCGAATATAGCAGCTCTCATTCTCTATGGTTTTCCATGAGCCACTGAAGAACGATACCGGGAAGGTGATGTTCAGTCCCCAATCATGCTTGCGTATCTGGTCGAGCGATTTGTCATAAAGCACGGACATGAGTTGTGCCTTGGCGGGTTTGCCATCGGGGGTGGAGATATGGAGTCGCCATTCTTCCTTCTGTCCCGGCACAAGGCGGTCACGGAAGGTGCTCCATTTCACCATCAGCCGTTTGTCGGGCTGTGGACGCTCGATGCGCACTGTATGGTTGTAGAGCATGCCGTCGCGAACCCAGGCATAGTTGAAGACAAGCATGTCGCCATAGTCCTCACGGTAGTTGAATTTCCTTGTGTAGATAGTGTTGTTGAGGTCGAATGTTCCATTCTCGACCATTCCCTTTTCGGAGAATAAGGTATAGAACACATGCACGTTTTCGTCCGATGTGCCGACCTGGAGATATACTGGAGTGGTAGCGTCCTTGAATTTGTCTGCGGTGCAATAGCTCCAATCATGGGTCTTGACCACCGGTTGCTTGTCCTCGATACGGAACACGACGAACTTCCGGTCCAAGGTGTCTCCGGCACACACGGCATGAAGGGTGTGCTCACCGGATGCGAAATGAAGGGCACTAAGGTCTATCGGCTTGTCTGTCTGAGCCGTATATGGCTGTCCATCGATGGTATAAGCCACAGGGTTGTCAACCTTCAGTCCTGCCAAATTGGTTTGGGTGAAAGTCATCGTCTTCAGACTGTCTGCCAAGACCTTGTCTGGAATGTCGCATGTAAAGAAGGTCGTACGGGTGCTCAATGGCAGCGACATTTCTGCCTCATGGCTTTCTCCATTCGCATCGGTCACCTTGACCTGTGCCATGATATGGAAGAAGCCCCGCTTTCCACCTTCTGGCAACAGCATGGGGAGTTCCACCACAAAATGGCCGTCCTTGTCTGTGGTTGTGGTTCCTTCTGAGAGCGTGGCGTCGTCCTGGCTGAAGCGGCTCCGCCACCACCAACCATAAAAGGCTTCTTTCCGGCTGACAGTGTAGCTCACCTTGCCGCCGCTTACCGGCACACCGGCATAGGTCTTCGCCGTGCCTTTGACCACCACGGTGTCTCCGTCTTGATAT
This sequence comes from Prevotella sp., assembly GCA_050873125.1. Taxonomy (GTDB): domain Bacteria; phylum Bacteroidota; class Bacteroidia; order Bacteroidales; family Bacteroidaceae; genus Prevotella. Next base: position 68,579 of record JBNMIE010000002.1, on the reverse strand, counting down.
TTCTCGGTCACCTTGGGCAAGGTCACTTCGAATGTCGGGCGTTTGTATTCCGCCACTTCGAAATTCTGCCAAGCGCCTTTGCCGTCAGACAAACTGTAATTGCCGTTCAGTCCATCGGCAGGAAGCGCAAAGTCTGTTGAGGCAGAGCCATAAGCATCTGTCGTAAGCTCGTGCACTGCCACCTCTTTGTTGTTGGCATTGCGCAAGGTCAGACTGATTTTCTTGCCCGACACGGGAACCACGGTTTGGCGGTCCTGCACATAGTTGACCAGCGCCACATGGACGGTTTGTCCGGGTCGATAGATGCTGCGGTCGGTATAGATGCGTACATTGTCTGTCTTTCCGCCACGGAAACCTTGCGAATAGTCGGTATAAGAATTTGCTTTCGGGAAAGCCTTGTCGGTGGCTGTCCATGCGTAGATGTAATCGGGTGTCGGACGATCCTTACGGGTAGACTCGAAGATGACCTCTCCCTTTTTGTCGGTCACCAGATTGATGGTCTGCTCCGGGTAGTTTGGCCCCAGTTTACGGTAGAACAAGCGCAAGTGTGCCCCCACAACAGGTTGTCCACTTTTGGCATCGACCACCGCATAGCGTATCTTGGTTTTGGAGAGGGCTTGATTGATGACAAAGAGATTGGTCACATAACAAACCATCCGGTCTGTGGCTGTTTCGGTCTTGTCTGCCGACACTTCCACAAGATAGACACCCGGCTCGGAAAATGGGAGACTCACGGAATCTTCCTTGACTTGATATTCCGGCAGTCCCGCATAGTTCAGCGTCATCACCCGACGGGTGGACGGAAGGAGCAAGGGCTTGATTGTCTTGTCGTTGTCCAAGTCCATTCTGTTGTCATAGCCGCAGTCCCAACCTGTAGTGGACAGTTTCGTCGTGGAAATATAGACCTTTCCCGCATTCGTTACTTTCAGCAAGCCCTTGAGCGGACGTACTGTCGACGTTGTGGTAAAATCGGCCTGCAAACGTACATAAGGTTCTGTCAAGAGCTGTTTCTCGTTGCGAAGGACATTGGTATGCGGCCAACTGCCCCATTTGTTCACGGCATAATTCACGGCCTCCATCCGTTCCTGGTTGGTGGTCTGCGAGCAACGGGAGATATAGTTGTAGCGTTCTATCGCCACCTCGCCGCATTCATCAAGGTCGGCATAAAGACTGATGAGTGAATCCAGCGAGGCCACATAGCGGCTCTTGTGCCAATTGTCGATAGGCTCGGGCTTCCGCTGCCTCAGTCTGTTGAGCGCCATCATCATGGTGGCGGCACGGTTGTAATGGGTGGCATAGTAATCGTGTGCCACTTGATAGTTGCCGGTCTCATAAGCCAGAAGGCTGAGCAAATCGTGGTTGAACAGGCGGCTGTCATAGCCATTGACCACCATCGGCTCAAAACCCGTGGTCTTGGTTTGGGCGAGCAACTCCGGGTGCGCCATGGCTTGGGCGAAATGCCGCTGGCTTCTCACTGCGCTGCTATCCAAAGAAGAATTTGTCTGATACAGATTTCCCAGCACACAGTGATAGACGGCAGCGAGCACTGGATTCTTCTTCTCATTCTGCGTGGCGACTGCCTCAAACCGTAGGATTTGGGGTTCTATGGAGTCTGAGCTGATCTGCGACTTGCATTTTGCGATCAGCAGTTCGGCTTTCAACAGATGGCCATAGGCTTTTTCCGAAGTGGCCTTATCAGCAATCCGTGAAAGCAGGGTTATCTGAGTTTGCGGCAGGTCTTTCTTTTTTGCCGCGTCCACTTGTTTCCATAATGTAGAGAAACTGTCAGCAAGGATATTCACCGGCAGCAGTACCAACAGCAACAAGCTGGTCCACAAAATCTTTTTCATAGGCTGAAGAATCTAAGCGAGGACATTGCCTCGAAATTATACATTAGTTTCTTTAGAATAATACAAAATTACCCAAATTCTTGCACACGGCAAAGAAAAACTTTGAAAACCTACCGCCAATTATAAAAAGTTAGTAACTTTGCACATAAATCCATAAAACATCATGCTAAACAAGGAAACAAGAGAGCGCATCATTGCCCTCATCAACAAGGAAGTGGTGCCTGCCATTGGCTGTACAGAACCTATGGCTGTGGCACTTTGCACGACTAAAGCTGCCACAACATTAGGCAAGAAACCAGAAAAAATTCAAGTATTCCTCAGCCCTAACATGCTCAAGAACGCCATGGGTGTGGGCATTCCCGGCACAGGAATGATCGGACTGCCCATCGCCATCGCTCTCGGTGCGCTCATCGGCAAGCCTGAATATGAATTGGAAGTGCTCAAGGACTTGACCCCCGACACGCTGGAAGACGGCAAGCAATATATCCAAGGAAACCACATCGACGTGAAACTCAAGGAGGGAATCACCGAGAAACTGTATATAGAAGTGACCTGCGAGGCTGGTGGAGACACCGCCACCGCCATCATCTCTGGCGGCCACACCAACATTGTCTATGTGGAAAAGAACGGAAAGCCATTGCTCGACAAGCGGGGCGGCAACTGCGCTGAGGAAGAAAACGAGGACATCAAGCTCGACCTCAAGCTGGTCTACGATTTTGCCATGACCACTCCTGTGGATGAGCTTCGCTTCATTCTCAAGACACGCGACTACAATCTCAAGGCCGCCAAGGAATCTCTCAAGGGCAATTATGGCCATTGCTTGGGCAAGACCATGGACCGTCCTTTGAGCCACGGCATCTTCGGCAACAGCATCTTCTCACATATCATTGCCCGCACCGCCTCGGCCACTGATGCCCGTATGGGTGGCGCCATGATTCCGGTGATGAGCAACAGTGGAAGTGGCAACCAAGGCATCTGCGCCACCAACCCTGTGGCTGTGTATGCGGAAGAAAACGAGAACACGGAGGAAGAGTTGATTCGCGCCCTCACGCTGAGCCATCTCACCGCCATCTATATCAAGCAGAGCCTCGGCAAGCTTTCCGCCCTCTGCGGTTGTGTGGTGGCAAGCATCGGCAGCAGTTGCGGCATCACCTATCTGATGGGCGGCGACTACGAGCACATCTGCCATTCGGTGAAGAACATGATTGCCAACCTCACCGGCATGATTTGCGATGGAGCCAAGCCAAGTTGCGCCTTGAAGATCTGTTCGGGTGTGAGCACTGCCCTTCTCTCGGCTTTGCTGTCCATGGAAGGAAAATGTGTCACCTCCACCGAGGGTATCATCGAGAACGACGTGGACCGTTGTATCCACAACCTCACCTCCATCGGTGCCGACGCCATGCGTGCCACAGACGACCATGTGCTCAACATCATGACTCACAAGCAATGCTAAAATATCATAGGGCACTAAACGGTTGAATTTTCGCAACGTTTAGTGCCCTCGCACGCGAAAAGTTTCGGCTAATTATCATACATACCTACATAAAACGCTCAAATCCCTTGTGTTTATGCGGGATTTGGCTATGTAGGTAGGCCGAAAAATCATACATAAATCATACATAAACCTACATTGTGCCGACAGAAAACGCCCTTTTCGGCGCACAAATGAAGTGCCCAAAATCGGTACATCAGTTTGGGCATCGGTTGCCCACCGCGGTGGCATCCATTGCCCAGCGCCTTGTACCATCCGTTAACTGCTTGTTTAAGCGTTTGAAAACGGCAGTATGAGGCGCTTTTATACCCGTGAAATGACGAAAAAGAGCCTCTGAAAATCAGTTTTTGAGCCGATTTTATGTAGGTTTATGTATGATTCATGTATGATTTTCCGCTCTACCTACATAGCCAAATTCCGCATAAATACAGGGGATTTGAGCGTTTTATGTAGGTATGTATGATAATTGGCGGAAACTTTGTTGCGTGGGAGAAATCTGTCTTATAGTGTTATCTCTCCACTGCCAAAACAACGGTGGTGGTTCTCATCATAAACCACACAGAACTGCCCTGGCGCCACACCTTGTATGAGTTCTTCGGCATGCACAAGATAGCATCCGGGAGCAGTACGCTCCAACACAGCGGGATGGTATTCCGGAGTGTGGCGGATTTTGAACGTCACCTTCACTTCCTTTTCGTCTCCCCAAGGATCCAAAGTGAGGAAATGGAAATCGTGAATGGGGAAATCGCGCTTGTAGGCTGTGGCTGGTTCAAAACCCTTGGACACGTAAAGCACATTGTTGGCCACGTCTTTTTTCACCACATACCAAGGGCCGCCGCCAAAACCCAAGCCGTGGCGCTGACCGATTGTATGGAACCAAAGACCTTTGTGTGTACCGATTTTCTTACCGGTTTCAAGCTCCAGCACCTCGCCCGGTTGCTCGCCAAGATACTTGCGGATATAGTCGTTGTAGTTGATCTTCCCGAGGAAGCAGATGCCTTGCGAGTCCTTTCGCTTCGCATTGATAAGATGCTCTTGCTCAGCGATTTTCCTCACCTCGTCTTTCACATAATGTCCAATGGGGAAAAGGGCTTTCCGCAGTTGCCAATCATAGATTTGGGCAAGGAAGTCGGTCTGGTCTTTCACCGGATCGGGACTGGTCACAAGCCATTTGTTCCCCTGCTCGTCCATCTCTGTCTGGGCATAGTGTCCGGTAGCGATGAGGTCGTAGTTGTGCCCCATCTTCTCATGGAAGGCACCAAACTTAATCAGCCGGTTGCACATCACATCCGGATTGGGAGTAAAGCCGGCACGCACCTTCTCCATCGTGTAACGGGTCACCTGGTCCCAATATTCCTGGTGGCAGTCCACGACTTCAAGGCGGCATCCATACTTCCGTGCCACGGATGTCGCCATTTCGAGATCTTCTTCCGAGGAGCAATCCCACTCCTCCTTTTCCTCGGGTCCTATCTTGATATAGAAGCAATCGGGATGAAGTCCCTGCTGCGCCAATTCATGCACAACCACCGAACTGTCCACACCTCCCGAAAGCAGCACCGCAATCTTTTTGTCCTTCAAATTCTGTTCCATATTTGCAAAGGTAGTGCAAATGAGCGAAATACGAAACAAATTCATCCGTTTTTATTTCCAGATGCGCCCGAAATTTCCGCCACATTTATGCAAGATTGTTATGTTTTATATCTACCTTTGTGCTCAAACTCAAAAAGTGCGACAAGCTGTCGCACTTTTGTTTGGGTCACACAATATGCTGTAAAATGATAGGTTGGACACTTTATAATTAGACATTATGGCTGAAAAGAACAACATTCCACAGTTCGTGAATAGCGATTCCTTTATGGCGGACAAGAACTATGTAAAGTGGTTGTCCGACTTGAAGAAACGCTTCCACATAGCACAGCTTAAAGCTGCTGTCAAAGTAAATAGAGAAATGCTCAAATTCTATTGGAGTTTGGGTGAAGACATTTGCGAGAAGCAGAAGCAATATAAATGGGGCGCAAACTTCATGAAAAGGTTGAGCCTTGATTTGCGTACGGAATTTCCACAAGCAGAAGGTTTTTCGTGGTCAAACCTATATAAAATACGCAAGTGGTATTTATTCTATTCCTCCCAAAATGACTTTTTGTACCAAGCTGGTACAAAATTACAAAAAGTGGACAATGCCAGCACACCAATCCCAGAGATATTACTGTGTGTACCTTGGAGACATCAAACGGTCATTGTTTCCAAATGCACCACGATAAATGCCGCATTGTTCTATCTCAATAAAGTTGTTGAAGACAACATGAGCCGCACAGAATTGGAGCATGTGGTTAAAGCTCAACTGTACGAGCATGCAGGCAAGGCATTGAACAATTTTGATATTACGTTGCCACAACCGCAAAACGCATTGGCAACAGAAATTATAAAAGATCCATACAAGTTGGATTTCTTCTCATTGCCGAGCAAGTTCAGCGAAATGGACTTGGAAAATAAGTTAGCCACAAACATTACTCGATTCCTTTTGGAACTGGGCAAAGGCTTTGCGTATGTAGGTCGGCAGATAGAACTTGACACGCCAAGCGGCAAATCTTACTTCCCCGACATGATTTTCTATCATACCCGGCTAAAATGCTATGTAGTGATAGAACTGAAGATTGTAGACTTTATGCCAGAATTCATTGGCAAATTGAATTTCTACGTTTCGGCGGCAGATGAATTGCTTAAAGGTGATGGTGACAACCCAAGCATCGGTATTCTTCTCTGCAAGAACAAAGATTCGTCCGTTGTGGAATGGTCCTTGCGTGGCATCACCACTCCTTTGGGTGTGGCAAGTTATCAGTTACAAGAAGTTTATGATCGGACATTGCTTGAAATAAAGCAACAAGCCTCTGAGGATAAATCTCTTGAGAATAACAAAGGTTAAGTGTTAATCCGCTATCAGAATAAAAATTATTGATGTCCACTAAAACTTAAAACAGCAACAATCTAAAGTACATCATCAAATACGAGGTATCACATCAGATAGGTCAACTAAAAAGTGACCTATCTGATGTTTAAATGCGCAAAAACTCCTATCCAGCCTCATCTTGCCTTACTTCAAATACACTGTCTTTATCCGAATCTTCCTATTAGAAACATTGTTTGCAGTTTCTTCAGAATTGCACATTTCCTCAAGGTCTTCGCTATAGAATGGGGCATCTGAGGCGACGAGCACGTATTTCTCATTTCCTTGCAGAAAGGTTTCTGAATCCAATGCCATGTCTGACTTGGCACCTATCATCAAACAGGGCATTTCATCGTCCGTAGCATAGAGCATGTGGAGACGGCCATCATTGGAGATGGATGCCACATTATAGAATACGGGAATGGTATCGTTGTTGAGAATTCGGAAACAGAACTCTGTGTTTGTCCGATAACTTTTCTCCACTTCTATATTCAATAGAGATGCCGGTTCTTGATTTGCTCCAGACTTGACCAAAAGCCGGAGTCGACTATAAACGGCCTCCGTATTGGCGTCAAGCTCGTCATCCGATCCACGCATGGACGCTCCAAGTTGTCCCCACGACTCGTGATTTTCTTGGGTTGTGGCAAGTATCGTATTCAGCAATCTCATGCTCACACTGCCAGCACGCTGCCGCACTCGATCCACAGCGTCCGCTATTTTGACACGACCTTTCTCCTTCAGGTAATAAACCTTCCGAGAGTTCTTGTCGAGCAAAGCCATTTGCTGACACCGGCTGAAATCGACAACTGCCGTCGGCTTGATCTGAGCACCCACCTTCAGCGGTTTATGATTGTCCAGATTCAAGGCTGTTCCGGAAAGTTTATACACATCATATATGTTCTGCGCCTTCAATCCTATAAATATCGAGGACAGTAAAAAGAAGAAGATAATCCTTTTCATTTCTTTGTTTTTTTGAATAATCGGTTTGTCAGAAAGTCTTCACAAGCAAAATAAACATCAAGGACCAACTGACCCAGAGCCACAATCAGAAGAATCTTCGGCACATTGATTGACACCCGGAAGACACTATATACAAAGCATCCCAACACGATGCCCAACGCCACAAGCAACACAAGTGTCAAACGAATGGCCACGGGTTTCGATTTCCGTCCCGAAAGAGAAAGATAGAAGAATGCCATTCCTATGGCAAGCACGATGCCTATGAACCAATTGAGCACATCGTCAACGACCGTGAGATATTTTCCGTCAAGCATATTGGAGATGATGTTGGCATGAATGAGCACACCCGGATAGTCAAACGAGAGGGGTGTGACATGCAAATCGGCCGCTTCACCTATCGTTCCAAGTAGCACCACCTTTCCACGTATCAAGTCGGCATGGCTCTTGACCTCGGAAGGATTCAAGGTGACAAACTCATGGTCTGAATAATAGATGTGCTGCACCTTTGTCGTTCGGCGGACGGGCACCCTCATGCGTTCACAGACCGAGAGAGCAAAAGAAGGAAAGGTGTCCTTTGCCGCATAAAGGGGACGATAGGTGCGCACAACTCCATGGCGCCCCTTGCTCACAAGATTGACCACACCCCACCCTGCTTGGGGAACAGACAGAGTGGCGAAATTAGTGGTCACACACTGAGTCTCCTCATCCAACTGTGCCGCCAACACTATGTTTTTGGCATGACGCTTGAGAGCCATGATGAGGGCATGATCTGAAGCCTCATCTTTCGGATAGGCAAAAAGTGCGTCGATACCCACCACTTTGGGGTGGCATTGTTCCACCGTCTCCAACAATGCGGCAAGGTCTGCACGGTCGAAAACGCTGTCAATGTTGACCACCACGACATTGGGGTCTATGGTCTTTTCTTCCCGATTCGCCTCAACACGATTATAGAAATCAGAGATGGAGAAGTCGGATTTTCCATCCAAAAGCGTAATAACCGAATTGGCATTGATGTCCTTGGTGATCAAGAACGAGGCCAGCACGGCAACCACGACAGAAAGGGCGACAAGGATGTATCTGCGGATATGATTCATCGGTCAGTCTACAGCGTTTTTATTGTCAAGATATTCTGCGAATATGCGGGCAGCACACTCCACTTTGGCTGCACATGGCCGAGTCTTGTAATATTCAGCCGTACGCTCAGAAGCGACATAGCTGGAGTGCGTTTTCTCCGCTCCCTTCAAGCCGAGCAGTTCGGCACAGATGACAGAGCCATTGAGTGCCTTGAACCGTGCCAACAGTTCCTGCACAACCTTATAGCATGCCGACTTGCCCTCACGGTCACCGCCTTCCGTCTGGCCACAATCCAATCCGACAAGAATGACCAAGCCCGACACAGCTCCACACATCATGCGCAACCGTCCTACACCACCGCCAAAACCAGCAGCGACCTTTTTAGCCATTTTGTCATCCATTCCATACAGGTCGGCAAAGGCTGCCACCACAGACTGACAGCAACCATATCCTTGCCTGAAATTGTCCACCGCACGGTGGACCCGTGCCTCAAATTCTGACGTCATAAGAACATTGTTTAGTTATTGAATAGACAAAGATACAATATAAATGTATTATAGAATGGGGGTATCAACCAATATTTAATGAAATATAACAAATGGAATGGGAGACTAAGCCGTATTATTGTTGTAACTTTGCATGAAACATAACCAATAACACATATGAAGAAACTGATTTTTCTATGTTTCATCGCACTGACTTGGTGCATGAACATTTCGGCTGGCAACTATCCCGACCGTGCCGACTATCTCTGGCTAACTGTGCCCGACCATGCCAACTGGCTCTACAAGACGGGAGAGAACGCCAACATCGAGATTACTTTCTGCAAATACGGCATCCCCCGCGATGCCAAGGTGGACTATGAAATTGCCGACGACATGTTGGAAGCCGACAAACGTGGATCTTTCAATCTGAAGAATGGACGTGCCATTTTCAACATGGGGTCACGAAAGACTCCTGGATTCCGCGACCTCAGACTTTCCACCACTGTGGACGGAAAGAAATACAGCCACCACATCAAGGTCGGCTTTTCCGTAGACGACATCAAGCCTTTCACCCAAGAGCCCTCCGACTTCATGACGTTCTGGCAGAAGAATATCCAAGAGGCGGAAAAGACACCTCTTTATTATACTAAGGAATTGGCAAAAGAATATTGCACAGACAAGGTGACTTGCTATCTCGTCAAACTGCGCATCAACAGCCAAGGACAAAGCATCTACGCTTACCTCTTCTATCCGAAGAACGCACAGAAAGGCAGTTGTCCTGTGGTGCTCTGCCCTCCGGGAGCAGGTATCAAGACCATCAAAGAGCCCTTACGACATAAATATTATGCCGAGAATGGCTGCGTCCGCATGGAAATGGAAATCCACGGACTGGACCCTCGTCTTTCACAAGAAACATTCAAGGATATCAGCACCGCCTTCAACGGCAGAGAAAACGGATACTTGGAAAACGGACTGAGCAACCGGGACAACTATTATATGAAGCGTGTCTACCTCTCACTGGTCAAGGCCATCGACCTGCTCACCTCGCTGCCTGAATGGGACGGCAAGAATGTCATTGTGCAGGGTGGAAGCCAAGGTGGCGCCCTGTCCATCATCGCCGCCGGACTGGACAACCGGGTGACACAGTGTGTGGTAAACCATCCTGCACTGAGCGACATGGCAGCCTATAGCGAAAAGGGACGCACTGGAGGATATCCTCATTTCAACAAAATCCCTGGCACACTCACCCCAGAGAAAATCAAGACCATGGCTTATTACGATGTTGTAAACTTTGCCCGCCATGTGAAGGCTGAAACTTATATGACCTGGGGATACAACGACAACACTTGTCCTCCCACAACAAGCTATGCCGTATGGAACACGCTCACTTGTCCCAAGGAATCGTTGCTCACCCCCATCAACGAGCATTGGACTTCCGAGGCCACTGAATACGGACACATGGAATGGATTCTCAAGCATTTAAAGAAATAACAATATACGCAGAAGCCCCCGACAGTTTGTTTGTCAACTGTCGGGGGCTTCTTTTTTCTTTGTCTGTCATTCCCTATATGATAGGAAAGAGTGCATCAGAATGCTTCGCGATATTTGTTCTCGTCTTTGTCCTCAAGCATGCTCAGGTAGGACTGGTAACGGCTGGCGGCGATATAATGCTCTTCCACCGCCTTCAACACCGCACAACCCGGTTCATGGGTATGTGTGCAATTGCTGAACCGACAATCTTTGGAGAAATGGAAGATGTCGCGGAAATAGCTCGTCAACTCCTCCGGTTCCATATCAAACGTGCCGAAACCTTTGATTCCCGGTGTGTCAATTACCCACCCCACATCATCCGGAAGCCGAAGCATCTCACTGAAAGTGGTGGTGTGCATACCGGTGTTGTGGGCATCACTAATCTCGGCAGTGCGCAAGGACAATCCGGGAATCAGCCGATTGAGCAAGGTCGACTTGCCCACACCGCTGTTTCCACTGAACAAGGTAATCTTGTCCTTAAGCAACGGTCGCAAATCTTCCACACCTTCTCCGGTTGTCGCGGAAATCTCCCGACAGGCATATCCTATGCTGTCATAGAGATTGATGACTGCCTGTTGGTAATGCAATTCATCCTCGGTGAGGGTGTCCCGTTTGTTGAAAACCAAGGTCACCGGCACACGATAGGCTTCTGCTGAAGCGAGAAAACGGTCGATGAAAGTGGTGCTCGTCTGCGGACGGTTGACCGTGACGACAAGGAACACCTGGTCTATATTGGCCGCGATGATATGACTCTGCTTCGATAGATTGGGAGACTTGCGGATGATGTAGTTGCGACGGTCTTCTATCGAAGTGATGAAAGCCGTGCCCTCTGGATTACAGACTATCTCCACCCGATCGCCTACAGCCACAGGATTGGTACTACGGATGCCCTTCAAGCGGAAATTCCCCTTGATCTTACTCTCCACCTGTGTTCCCTCATCGGTGAGCACAGTGTACCAACTGCCCGTGTTCTTGATTACAATTCCTTTCACGAAGTCTTATACAGTCATGATTTCTTTGTTCTTGGCCTCAAGCAAGTCATCAATTTTCTTGATGTACTTGTCATGAAGCTTCTGCAAGTCGTTCTCAGCATCCTTCTCGTTGTCTTCAGAAAGACCGTCCTTGATGGCCTTCTTAAACTTGTCCTTCATCTCACCGCGGACATTGCGTACCTCGATTTTCGATTTCTCGCCAATCTTGTTACACTGCTTGGCCAAATCACGGCGACGCTCTTCGGTGGGCTGTGGAATGGCGAGACGGATAATCTCTCCATTGTTCTCAGGAGTGATGCCGACATCTGAATCCATGATGGCCTTCTCGATATCCTTGATGGCTTTCTTGTCCCAAGGACGGATAGCGATGGTACGGGCGTCTGGCACAGACACATTGGCCACTTGGTTCAGAGGCACCATCGAACCATAGGAATTCACTCTCACACCATCCAAGATGGCTGTATTGGCACGTCCGGCACGAATTCGCGCCAACTGCTCCTCGAGGTAAAGAGCCGCCATTTCCATGCGCTCTTCACTCTCTTGCAATGCTTCTTTAATGTCAATCATATTTTATTGTTTTAATTTCGTATACTGCAAATGTAGGCATTATCCGCCACATATCCAATAAATCGTTCTCTTTTTATGCTTTTTCCGACTCTATCCGCTTCAATTCCGCATCCACGAGATTGGTCAAGTCGACAAATTCCGCCACGCTGAGTTGCTCGGGACGGCGAGTCATCACTTCATTTGTGAAGAAATCCGGAGAGACAGTCATTCCGGCAAAGATCTGCTTCAAACTCACCCGCAACATCTTGCGACGCTGGTTGAACACGGTCTTCACCACCCGTTTGAACAGGCGCTCGTCACAGCCCAAGTCTGTCACCGCATTGCGGGTCATCCGAATGACTGCACTCTTCACTTTTGGTGGTGGATTGAACACATCCTCGTCCACGGTAAAGAGATACTCCACATCGTACCATGCCTGAATGAGCACACTGAGGATGCCATAGGCCTTGTTGCCCGGAGCGGACGCCATGCGCAATGCTACCTCCCGTTGGATCATTCCCGTGCAACAAGGAATCAGCTCTTTGTTGTCAAGCATCTTGAAGAAAATCTGGGAAGAAATGTCATAGGGATAGTTGCCGGTAAGCACAAACGGCCGACCATCAAACACGGTGGACAAGTCCATCCGCAGAAAGTCATCGCCGATGATATTCTCCCGAAGCTTGGGGAAGTTCTCATTGAGATAGTCCACTGACTCTGTGTCTATCTCCACCACTTTGAAATCGCGCTGTTTCGGCACGATATACTGGGTAAGCACACCCATGCCTGGACCAACCTCAAGCACTGGTATGTCGGGACAAGCGTCCACAGTATCGGCAATGCGACGGGCTATATTCAAATCGGTCAAGAAGTGCTGACCGAGGTTTTTCTTGGGTCTTACTTGTTTCATCTACAATGTTATTATGGTTGCAAATTTAATAAATATATGTTTATTACGCAACCTAACCGATGGAAAAAAGCCAATTTGTTTTGCCCTTACTGTTTTTTACACTACCTTTGCACATAATGGAATTGAAGAAAACGACAAACAGCATAATCAAGATAGCCCTGCCTCTCCTACTTGGCGGAGCTATTCTTTATTGGATGTACAGGGATTTCGACTTCAGCCAAATCAAAGACGTGATGTTCCACCAGATGGATTGGACATGGATGTTGTTGTCCTTTCCCTTCGGCATTCTCGCCCAAGTGTTTCGCGGTTGGCGATGGAGACAGACACTGGAACCTTTGGGGGAACATCCCCGCACATCGGTGAGCGTCTATTCCATCTTTATCTCCTATGCGGCAAGTCTTGTGATACCCCGCATCGGCGAGTTCGCCCGTTGCGGCATCTTAAGACGCTATGACGGCGTGTCGTTTCCAAAAGCACTCGGGACTGTGGTCACCGAGCGTGCCATCGACTCGTTGCTCGTGCTCTTGGTCACGGTCATCACCCTGGTTTGCCAACTGGGAGTGTTCTCGACCTTTTTCAACCGGACAGGTACCAGCATCGACTCCATTCTCCATTCTTTTTCCCTCACAGGATGGATTGTCACCATTGTTTGTGGTGTGGCGGCACTCACACTGTTGCATTTCCTGCTGAAGCGTCTTTCTATATATAATAAGGTGAAAGACACCATCGGTGGCATTTGGCAAGGCGTCATTTCTCTGAGGAATGTAAGGAATGTGCCTTTGTTCATCATTTTCACCATCGGTATTTGGGGAAGTTATTTCCTCCACTACTATCTCACCTTCTTCTGCTTCGATTTCACCAGTCATCTGGGCATCAGCTGCGCCATGGTGACTTTCGTCGTCGGAAGCATTGCAGTGGTGGTGCCCACTCCCAACGGAGCCGGACCTTGGCATTTTGCGGTCAAAACCATGCTCATCCTCTACGGAGTGGCAGACAACAATGCCTTGTTCTTTGTCCTCATCGTCCACACCATACAGACAATGCTCGTCATTCTGCTCGGCATCTGGGGATGGGCGGCACTGAACTTCCTCAAACGGAAACAGAACATTCAACAACTTTAAAACATTAATAACTATGAGCGAAATCAAGAACTTGAATCCAGCGTGTATCTGGAAAAACTTCTATGCACTGACACAGGTTCCCCGTCCATCGGGCCACCTTGAGAAGATACAGAACTTCCTGCTCGACTTTGCCAAGCAAGCAGGTGTTGAGGGATTCAAAGATCCCGCAGGCAATATCGTGATGCGCAAACCTGCCACTCCTGGCATGGAAAACCGCAAGACTGTGCTTCTGCAAGCACACATGGACATGGTGCCACAGAAATCGCCCGACAGCAAGCATGACTTTGAGAATGATCCTATCGAACCTTGGATTGACGGTGAATGGGTGAAGGCCAAAGGCACAACGCTTGGAGCTGACGACGGACTGGGTGTAGCCATCATCATGGCGGTGATGGAAGCCAAGGACTTGAAACACGGTCCCGTGGAAGCACTCATCACTGCAGATGAGGAAACTGGCATGTTTGGTGCCAACGACCTACCGGAAAATGAGCTTCATAGTGACATACTCCTCAACCTCGACTCCGAGACTTGGGGCAAATTTGTTATCGGCAGTGCGGGCGGTATCGACGTGACCGCCGAACTGGATTACAAGGAAGTGGACACAGACGCTACAGATGCTGCAGTCAAAGTGACTTTGAAGGGTTTGCGTGGCGGACACTCTGGTCTTGAAATTCACGAGGGCCGCGCCAATGCCAACAAACTCATGGTGCGTTTCGTCAGAGAGGCCATTGCTGAATGCGAGGCTCGCCTTGCTTCTTGGCACGGTGGAAACATGCGCAATGCCATTCCTTTCAAGGCCGAAGTGGTGCTCACCTTGCCCAAAGAGAATGTAGATGCGCTCAAGGAAATGGTGGATGATTGGAAAGAAACGTTCACTGAAGAATATAAAGGCATCGAGAACGGCATTGAGTTCTACTGCGAAGCCGTGGAGACACCAAAGACAGAAGTGCCTGTAGAAATCCAGGACAACTTGGTAGACGCCATCTACGCTTGCCACGACGGTGTAGTTCGCTTTATCCCAGCCTACCCTGATGTAGTGGAAACATCCTCCAACCTCGCCATCATCGACATCGAAGGAGGAAAGGCCACTGTTCAGATTTTGGCACGCAGCAGCAATGAGGACATGAAGGACTATGTGGCTACCATGCTCGAAAGTTGCTTCAACATGGCAGGCATGAAGGTGACCCTCAGCGGAAGCTATGGCGGTTGGGACCCGAATCCAGAGAGCGAGATTCTCAACCTGCTGCTCAAAATCTATAAAGAGCAGAATGGTGAGGACGCAACTGTACAGGCTGACCACGCAGGACTGGAGTGCTCCGTCATCCTCGGCAAATATCCCGGCATGGATGTCGTTTCACTCGGCCCCACACTCCGTTCACCTCATACCACCAATGAGCGTGCCCTCATCGAAACCGTCGCTCCTTTCTGGGAACTGATGAAAAAGACACTTGAAGATATTCCTGCTAAATAAGCAGTATTCATATATCAACAGAAGGCATCGCTCACTTGGCGACGCCTTCTGTATTTTCTATAGTCATCAGATACCCCGATATCCATTCTAACTAACGGACGAAAGATCTAATCTGGAACAGAATGTAAAAAAAGAACAAGCCCAAACTACTTTTAACGAATTCTTAACAAGAAAAAGCGAGCAAAAAGCAAACACGTATCAGAAATAATTCGTATCTTTGCACACCATTTTTAAACATCAAACAAATATGGACGACTATCACGCGGAAAATATGAACTTGTAGGTATTGGGGAGTTGGGCTATCTCATAGCGGAATCCTCAGCCTATTTAATCATGGAGGATCAACAACTGCAATGAGAACATTCTGGAACATCAACGACAACCTGACAGCCATCAACGAATGGCAACCCAACTGCTGGATACAAGTAACTTGTCCAACTGAAGAAGACCAGCAAATGCTGGAAGACAAATTCCATATTCCCGATTATTTTCTTTCCGACATCAGCGATACCGACGAGCGTGCTCGTTATGAGTACGACGACGGATGGATGCTCATCATTCTCCGTATACCTTATGTCAAAGAGATACGATCCCGTACACCTTATACTACCGTACCTCTCGGCATCATCCACAAACGTGATGTCACCATCACCGTGTGCTATTACGAGACCAACATGATGATTGATTTCGTCAGCTACCAGCAAAAGCGCGGTGAGGGATTTGTAGACTATGTGGACATGATTTTCCGCTTGTTTCTTTCTTCTGCAGTGTGGTATCTGAAACGATTGAAACAAATCAACTCCCTGATAGAGAAGGCCAAGAGAAACCTTGACCGAGAGGTGAACAACGAGTCGCTGATCGGCTTGAGCCGGCTGCAAGACTCGCTGACTTATTTCACAACTTCCATCCGTGGCAACGAGAATCTGTTGGCCAAACTGAAGTTCAAACTGCAAGTGGACGAACTTGATGCCGACCTCATCGAGGATGTCAACATTGAGATGACCCAGGCTCGAGAAACCACGAGCATCTATTCCGACATTCTCGAGTCGACTATGGACACCTACTCCAGCATCATCAACAACAATATGAACACGGTGATGCGTACCCTCACCACCGTGTCTATCATCATGATGGTGCCCACACTCATCTCCAGTTTGTTCGGAATGAACCTCATCAACGGCATGGAAAATGCCTCATGGGGATTTCCTTTCGCCCTCATTCTATCCGTCTTGGTTTCCGCCGTCAGCTGGTGGATATTCCGCCACAAACGTCTGATTTAAGGCAAAAAAGGAAGAAAAATCAACAATCTTTAGGTGGTCTCAATATTTTTAGTTAAGTTTGCACATCAAAGTGTTATGTGGAAACTCGAATCACAAACTAAAGTAGTGAAATGATGGACTCTCAAGAAAAAGCCCTTGAACAGGGCGTAAAAGCAGAAGAACAGGTGGTAGACCCTGCTGTCGAGGCAACAGAAGTTGCACAAGACGAAGCCACCAAGAAAG
Source organism: Prevotella sp. (assembly GCA_050873125.1). GTDB lineage: Bacteria > Bacteroidota > Bacteroidia > Bacteroidales > Bacteroidaceae > Prevotella. Next base: position 51,705 of record JBNMIE010000002.1, on the reverse strand, counting down.
TGTATAAGACCAAGAAGGAAGTGCTCGAAAGAGTGCGTGAGATTGCCGAAAACGAAGACAATCCCCGCAAGGACGAGATTGACTACCTGAAAACGGTCTTCTACAAACTGCACTTCAACGAGCGTGAAGCGCAGCAAAAAGCCTATCTCGCCGAAGGTGGTGACCCGGAGAAATACCAAATCACACCCGATGAGGACGAAGAGGCTTTCAAGGCTGAAATGAGCATTATCAAGGAAAAAAGAGCCAAGATTTTCCAGCAACAGGAAAAAGAGAAGCAAGACAACTTGGCCAAGAAGCTCGACATCATAGAGAAAATTAAGAATATGGCTACATCACCCGATGAAGCCAACAAATCATACAACGAATTCAAGCAGCTCCAACAGGAGTGGAAAGAAATCAAAGCCGTTCCCGCCGACAAGGCCAACGAGCTGTGGCGCAACTACCAGCTCTATGTGGAACAGTTCTACGACTTGCTCAAGCTGAACAGCGAGGCACGCGAATATGATTTCAAGAAGAATCTTGAGATGAAGACCAAGCTTTGCGAGGCCGCTGAAAAACTCGCCGACCAAGACGACATCATCAGCGCTTTCCACCAGTTGCAGGAACTCCACCAACAGTATCGTGAAGTGGGTCCCGTAGCCAAAGAGTTGCGTGAAGAAATCTGGAACCGGTTCAAGGCTGCCTCTACAGTTATCAACAAGCGTCACCAGCAGCACTTTGAGGAACTTCGCAGCAAAGAAGAAGAAAATCTCGCCAAGAAGACAGCCCTCTGTGAAAAGGTGGAAGCCATCGCCAAAGAGGAAAACAAGACTTCTGGTGATTGGGAGAAGCACACCAAGGAGATTATCGAAATCCAGACTGAATGGAAGACTATCGGCTTCGCTCCTCAGAAGATGAACGTGAAAATCTTCGAGCGTTTCCGTGCTGCTTGCGATGACTTCTTCGGTCGCAAGGGAGAATATTTCAAGCAACTGAAAGAGCGTTTCGCCGACAATGCTGCCAAGAAGCAGGCTCTTGTCGAGAAAGCCCAGGCTTTGCAAGACAGCACAGACTGGAAATCGACAAGCGACAAGCTCATCGCCTTGCAGAAGGAATGGAAGACCATCGGCATGGTTCCCAAGAAACAAGGAGAACAGCTTTGGGCTGATTTCCAAGCCGCTTGCAACAAGTTCTTCGATGCCCGCAATGCTGCCAACTCTGGCACTCGCAACGAAGAAAAGTCCAACCTTGCCAAGAAGCGTGAGGTCATCGAGAAGCTCAAGGCCATCACCTCTGAGACTGAAGGCAACATCCAAGATATGGTACAGAAGTTGCATGAGGAATACAATAAGATTGGTCATGTGCCATTCAAGGAGAAAGACAAGGTCTATGAGGAATATCATGCCGAACTTGACCGCATCTACAAAGACTTGAACGTGAGCATTGCCCGCCGTAAACTGGACAACTTCAAGTCGAACATCAAGAACATGGCACAGAAAGGAGCTGACGCTCTTGACAACGAACGTGCCCGCTTGATGCGTCGTTTCGAAGGTCTCAAACAGGATGTGCAGACTTATGAGAACAACCTCGGCTTCCTCAACGCCAGCAGCAAAAAAGGCAATAGCCTCATCGACGAGATGAACCGCAAGGTACAGAAGTTGAAAGACGAGATGGAATTGGTCAAGCAGAAGATTAAAGCTATCGACCAACAAGACGCCGAATAAGCACACTACCACATAACAACACAAAAGGAAGAAAGTCATGACAACTTTCTTCCTTTTTTATTTTTTTCTTTTATCTGTCTTAATCCTCTTTTGTGGGATAAATCAAGTTCTCTTGGGTGATGCAATAGAGCACCTCTTCGAGATATTTCTTAGCTTCCCATTTTGCCATGGGCAGGTCATGGAGCAACCAGTTGCCACAATCTTGCGGAGCGGCACCGGGCACATCGCCCTCAAAATCCTCGATAAACTTGAATGTCCGTTTCATCAGTTCAACGATGTCCTTTGACTCATAATCGCCACGGAGCAACAGATAGTTACCCGTCAGACAACCCATTGGTCCCCAATACACTATGCGGTCTTTCCACTCCTCGTCGTTACGCAGATAGGTGGCTGCAAGATGCTCAATCGTATGGAGTGCACCGGGATGGAGTGCAGGCTCACGGTTGGGTTCCTTCATACGGATGTCGAATGTGGTGACTACCTCACCACCCACTTCGTCCTTGCGAGACACATAAATGCCCCGTTTCAGCAGATTATGGTTGATTGTAAAACTTGGTATTTTTTTCATCTCTATATTGTTTTGATTAAATTGCCATGAGGAAATGACGGGTCACGTCAAAAGAGCCTTCCGCCATACGACTCCAAAAATCGAAATATTGCGAAGCCTTGTTGTCCTTAAGCGGGATGTCGCTGATGATGCGGAAACTGATAAACGGGACATTGTAAAGATAGCAGGTCTGGGCTATGGAAGTGCTTTCCATGTCAACAGCTGTAGCCTTCGGGAAATGGTCGAGGATCGACTGCATCTTCTCACGGGAGTCGACAAACCATTCACCACTCACCGTCAGTCCGCTGACCACATGAGTGTCGCAAACCATGCCAAGTGCCTTGTCCACCAAAGCCTTGTCGGCCTCAAAGCGGGCGGGCATGCCCAAAATCTGTCCATAAGCCACCTCGCTGCCGCAATAAGCGTCGTGGTAGCAGCAAGCTGAAGCAACCACCACATCGCCCACATTCAAGTTGACATCCGCTCCACCAGCACAACCCGACGAGATGATAAGGTCGGGATGGTAGTTCAGAATCATTTCCACTGTGCCCACTGCGGAATTGACCTTGCCAATACCACACTGTTGCATCACGACTTCATGTCCACCGATGTGACCTACCACAAAATCCTTACCATGATGGCGCTCCGCCACCGAGTGGTCGAAGAGCGTCTTGAGCTGGACAAACTCCTTGTCCATAGCCACGATTATACCTATTTTCATATAAATGAGATTCTCATAATTATGCGACCAAGCACAATGAAAGCGGGCCTTGATTGCCAAGTCGCAACCTGTATCTACTAAATATTATGCAAAAATACGACTTTTTCGGGAATAATCGGGGCATATTCAGTCATTTTGCTTAATTTTGCATGAGAATAAAATGTTTATAGTATCCAATGAAGAATTTGAAACAATGGCTGCCTGAAGTATTGGTAGTCGTGCTTTTCGCACTTATCTCATTCGCCTATTTCTTCCCTGCCGACACGCAGGGCAAGATTCTCTACCGTCACGACAGTTCTGCCGGACGCGGTTTGGGAGAGGAGACCACAGAGTTTTACCAACGCACAGGAGAGCAATCACGATGGACCAATTCGGTCTTCGGTGGCATGCCCACCTATCAGACCTCACCTTCCTACAAGAGTACTGACGGACTCTCACAAGTGATGAACGTCTACCACTTGGGCTTGCCTGAATATGTGTGGTATATCTTCGCCTATCTGTTGGGCTTCTACATTCTGCTCCGTGCCTTCGACTTCCGTAGGGCATTGGCTGTGCTTGGCTCCATCATTTGGGCTTTCTCCAGCTATTTCCTCATTATCATCGCCGCCGGACACATTTGGAAGGTCATCGCCCTCGCCTATCTGCCACCGATGATTGCCGGTGTAGTGTTGGCCTATCGGGGTAAATATCTGTGGGGATTCATCGTCACCGCCATCTTCACCGCCTTTGAAGTGAAAGCAAACCATGTGCAGATGACCTACTATTATCTGTTCATCATTTTCTTCATGGTCGTGGCCTACCTTGTGGATGCCATCCGCAAGAAGCAGATGATGCATTTTTTGAAAGCTACAGGAGTGTGCGCGGCAGCTGCGCTTATCGGCATTCTGATGAATATCAGTAACTTGTACCACACTTGGGAATACAGCAAGGAAAGTATGCGTGGCAAGAGTGAGCTGGTAAAGAAGGCCACCGAAAACCAAACCAGCAGCGGTCTTGACCGTGACTATATCACCCAATGGAGCTATGGCATCGACGAGACTTGGACCCTGCTCATCCCTAATACCAAGGGAGGAGCTTCTGTGCCCATGTCACAAAATAAGATTTGCCAGAAAGAGGGCGACCCCATGTACCAGCAAGTCTACGACGACTTAGGTCAGTATTGGGGTGAGCAACCTGGCACCAGTGGCCCTGTCTATGTGGGAGCCTTTGTGGTAATGCTCTTCATCTTGGGACTGTTCATTGTCAAGGGGCCTATCAAGTGGGCACTATTGGCTGCTACCATCCTCTCCATTGTACTGTCGTGGGGACGCAACTGCATGGGACCGACCAACTTCTTCATCGATTATATACCGATGTATGCCAAGTTCCGAACGGTAGCATCCATCCTTGTCATCGCCGAATTCACCATTCCGCTCTTGGCTGTGCTCGCCTTGAAGAAGATTATCGACGAGCCACGGGTACTTGTGGAGAAAGAGCGCTATCTCATCGCCAGCTTCGTGCTCACCGCCGGCGCTTGTATGCTGTTCGGCGGAATGCCTAACATCTTCTTCCCCAACTACATCTCTACACAGGAGATGCAGGCTCTCTCGCAGATACCGCAAGACCAATTACAACCGCTCCTCGAGAATCTCAGCAAAATACGCCAGGACATATTCAGCGCTGACTGTTGGCGTTCTTTCTGGATTATCGTCATCGGCACCGCACTCATCTATGCCTATAAGTTGCAACGTTTGCCTGCCCAGTGGATGGTAGCGGGCATTGCCGTGCTCTGTCTCTTCGACCTTTGGCAGGTGGACAAACGCTACTTGAACGACGGCATGTTCGTGGACAAGAGCCTGCGTGAACAACCGGTACAAGAGACAAACACCGACAAGCAGATTCTTCAAGACAAGAGTTTGGACTATCGTGTGCTCAACCTTGCCACCAACACTTTCAATGAAAACGAGACGTCTTTCTACCACAAGAGTATCGGCGGCTATCATCCCGCCAAGCTCCGCAGATACCAGGAAATGATAGATGCCCACATTGCACCTGAAATGCGCCAGTTGGGCAATGCCCTCGGCACGGTCGGCGGAGACATGACCCGCATCAACGGAGACAGCCTCTTCCCTGTGCTCAACATGCTCAACACGAAATATTTCATCGTGCCTCTGCAAGGTGGACAGACTGTACCTATCAAAAACATCTATGCCTATGGCAATGGATGGTTTGTGGACAACATCCGCTATGTGGACAATGCCAACGAGGAACTGGATGCTGTTGGAAAGATTGACCTCAGACATGAGGCTGTAGCCGACAAGACCTTCAAGAGCATTCTCGGCGAGAGCAAGAAGCAGAGCCAGACATCGATTGTCAAAATCACTGCCTACCAGCCCAACAAACTCACCTATGAGGTCAACTCCGACCAAGGTGGTATCGTAGTCTTCTCAGAGAACTACTATCCTGAGTGGACTGCCACTGTTGACGGACAAGATGTGCCAGTGGGTAGAGTCAACTACATTCTGCGTGCCATCCAAGTGAAGCCGGGCAAGCACACTGTGGTACTCAGTTTCTATCCGAAGTCGGTCAACACCACGGAGACCATCGCCTATGTGGCCATGGGTGTACTCATCGTGCTGCTCATCGCCGCCATCGTCTATGAGGTGAAGAAAAGACAAAAGATGGAAAAGTGTAAGAAGGCATGAAATTCAGAACGATTGTAGACATTCCCCAACCGGGATTCAAGATTGAGCCATGCGAACGCATGCTCTTCGTTGGTTCCTGCTTTGCCGCAGAAATGGGCAAGCGGTTTGCCGAGGAGAAATTTCGTGTGACAGTCAACCCGTTTGGCACGATGTACAATCCTGCAAGTATACTTCACACCGTGGTTGGTGTCGAGGGGGAAGCGCCACAGACTGTGGTGCTCACCCTCGGCACCAACCATGTTTATATTCTTAACGAGACGGGAGAGATTGTGGACAATTGCCAGAAGCGACCACAAAAGCTCTTCACTGAACGGGAATTGCCCGTTGAAGAATGCACAAGCTATCTGCAGCAAGTTGTTGACACGCTCCTCCTCCGGAACCCCGCCGTGAGAATCATCGTCACCGTCAGTCCCATCCGCTATGCAAAATATGGATTCCATGGCAGTCAGTTGTCCAAAGCCACACTTCTTTTGGCTGCCGACCGACTATGCAAGTCCAACCCTGGAACCGTAACCTATTTTCCTGCCTATGAGATTGTCAACGACGAGTTGCGTGACTACCGTTTCTATGCGGAAGATATGCTTCATCCTTCTGCACAAGCCGTGGCCTATATATGGGAGCGGTTTTCCGAATGCTACTTCAGCGAGGCCACACAAACATTCCTGCAAGAATGGCGCCCCATCAAACTTGCACTCCACCATCGCCCCATTCATCCCGAAAGTGAAGAATACAAAGCATTCCTTGCCTCAGCTCAAGCCAAAGCACAAGCGCTTGCAGACAAATATCCCGGTTTCACATTGGATTAGCAAGCCACCACAAAGAAAATAATACGATTTAAGAATCATCAACAATAAAAATAAAAGCAAAACAAGTTTGCATTTATTTTGTATTGTCTTCGATTTGCACTATCTTTGGATAAGACAGGCGGCACCTCAACAATAAAAATAAAAGCAAAACAAGTTTGCATTTATTTTGTATTGTCTTCGATTTGCACTATCTTTGCAACCAAATAACACGAAAACGATGACTTATACTATCGAAAAAATAACAACGCTTATCGGAGCGCACCGCTACGGCACCGCAGATGCCAATATCGGTTTTTTGTTGACCGACAGCCGCTCCCTGTGTTTCCCTAACGAAACATTGTTTTTCGCCTTGAAGTCTGAAAGACACGACGGACATGAATTCATCACAGAACTTTATAAACGCGGCGTGAGAAATTTCGTCGTCGAAAGAGTGCCGGACAATTATGAAGTACTCTTTCCCCAGAGCAATTTCCTCAAGGTCGAGTCTTCCCTGACCGCCCTGCAGCGTTTGGCAGAACGCCACCGCGACGAATTCGACATCCCCATTGTGGGTATCACCGGAAGCAATGGCAAGACCATGACCAAAGAGTGGCTCTACCAGCTGCTCTCTCCTTCCATTGTTGTGACCCGCTCTCCGCGCAGCTACAACTCACAGATTGGTGTGCCTCTTTCCGTGTGGCTCCTCAACGAGCAGACACGTGTCGGCATATTTGAGGCGGGCATCAGCAAACCCGGTGAGATGTTGGCCTTGCGCGATATCATACAACCTACCATTGGCGTGTTGACCAACTTGGGCTCTGCTCATCAAGAGAACTTCAAGTCGATGGAAGACAAGTGCCGTGAAAAACTCATCCTCTTCCACGATACGAAAGCCATCGTCTATTGCGAAGACAACGAGGTGGTGAAACGCGTATTGGGCGAAAGCAACTATAAAGGAGAGGCTGTTTCTTGGTCAATGAAAAACGAAAAAGCGCCCTTCTTTGTGAAAGGTGTGGAAAAAGAAGATGCCACATCCACCATCAGCTATATATATAAAGGTGTAGAGGGACAGTTCTCCCTTCCGTTCATCGACGAAGCGTCGATCACCAACGCCATCTCCTGCATGATTGTCGCCCTGATGCTCGGCATTGAGGAGAAGACCATCAAGGAGCGTATGGCACACCTCGAGCCGGTGGCTATGAGACTGGAAGTGAAAGAGGGACAGCATGGATGCACCCTTATCAACGATTCCTACAACTCGGACATCAACTCGCTCGACATCGCACTCGACTTCATGAACCGCCGCCCCGACCACAAGGGCCGCAAGCGCACACTCATTCTGAGCGACATCTATCAAAGTGGAGAGAAACCCGAAGAGCTGTATGCCGAGGTATCCTCGCTCGCCTTGAAACGTGGTGTGGAGAAATTTATCGGCATCGGACCGGAACTCACCGCACAAGCCGACGCCATCAAGACTCGGGAGAAATATTTCTTCCACGACTGCCAGTCGTTCATCCATAGCGATATCTTCCGCTCGCTCCACGACGAGGTAATCCTCATCAAGGGCGCCCGCCAGTTTGGTTTCGACCAGCTCACCGAATTGCTGGTGCAGAAGGTACATGAGACTATTCTCGAAGTGAATCTCGGTGCTGTAGTGAAAAACCTGAACTACTACCGCTCGTTCATGAAGCCAGAAACGAAATTGGTGTGCATGATCAAGGCCGATGCCTATGGTGCAGGATCTGTGGAAATCGCCAAGACCCTGCAAGACCACCTTGTGGACTATCTGGCTGTGGCCGTGGCAGACGAGGGTGTCACCCTGCGCAAGAATGGAATCACCAGCAACATCATGATCATGAACCCGGAGATGACCGCCTTCAAGACCATGTTTGACTACGACCTCGAACCTGAGGTTTACAGTTTCCGCTTGTTGGACGCACTTGTAGCGGCCGCACAGAAGGAAGGCATCACCAACTTCCCTGTACACATCAAGCTCGACACGGGCATGCACCGACTTGGTTTCGACCCGAAAAAAGACATGGACGAACTGATTGACCGCCTCAAGCATCAGAACGCCATCATCCCCCGCTCCGTATTCTCCCACTTCGTAGGTAGTGACAGCGACGACTTCGACGATTTCTCCGCCAAGCAATTTGAACTGTTCGAATATGGAAGCAAGAAACTCCAGGCGGCCTTCGACCATCACATCATCCGCCACATGGACAACTCTGCCGGCATCGAGCATTTCCCGGAACGACAGATGGACATGTGCCGTCTTGGCTTGGGTCTCTATGGCATCGATCCGCGCGACAACCGCATATTGAGCAATGTAAGCACACTGAAGACCACCATTCTCCAAATGCACAACGTGCCTGCCGGAGACACTGTGGGCTACAGCCGCAAAGGAAAGATTGACCACGACAGCGTGATTGCCGCCATTCCTATCGGATATGCCGACGGCCTCAACAGACATCTCGGCAACCGTCACTGCTATTGCCTTGTGAACGGAAAGAAAGCGCCCTATGTGGGCAATATCTGTATGGATGTGGCGATGATCGACGTCACCGGCATCGACTGCCACGAGGGCGACTCCGTGGAGATTTTCGGTGACCATCTGCCCGTCACCGTGCTCTCCGATGTGCTCGACACGATTCCTTATGAGGTGCTCACAGGCATCAGCAATCGTGTAAAACGCGTATATTTCCAAGACTAAGAGCCTAATTTCTTAGTTTTTAACACATAATGGGTGCAAAGATAACGTTTTTTTCGTATCTTTGCACCTATATCGTATACATAGATACCAAACAAAAATTCGATAAACCAAAATGAATCAAATTAAGACAACAAAGATGTCCAACTTCCGTTGGGTAATCTGCGCGTTGCTATTCATCGCAACCACTGTAAACTACATGGACCGACAGGTTCTGTCATTGACATGGAAAGACTTCATCGCCCCAGAATTCCACTGGACTGACGATCACTATGGAACCATCACCGGTCTTTTCTCCATCTTCTACGCCATCGCCAACCTTTTCGCCGGTAAGTTCGTCGACTGGATGGGCACCAAGAAAGGTTATCTCATCGCCATCTTCGTATGGTCTACAGGTGCCGTGATGCACGCCGGCTGTGGATGGGTAGCCATGCAGATTGAGGGTTACGACTCTATCGAGGCTCTGCGCCTTGTACAGGCTGGTAGCGATGCAGCTGTGGCCATCGCCACCATCAGCGTTTGGCTCTTCCTCTCTTGTCGTTTGATTCTTGCTGTCGGTGAGGCAGGAAACTTCCCTGCTGCCATCAAGGTGACAGCCGAATACTTCCCAAAGAAAGACCGCGCTTTCTCTACCGCCATCTTCAACAGCGGTGCCTCTGTAGGCGCTTTGGCAGCTCCAGCCACCATTCCTTTGCTTGCCCGTGCCATGGGTTGGGAATGGGCTTTCGTCATCATTGGTGTGATGGGTTACATCTGGATGGGCCTTTGGATTTGGCTCTATGACAAACCAGCCAAGAGCAAGTATGTCAACAAAGCAGAGTTGACCTATATCGAGCAGGATGAAGAGATTGAAGAGGCAGAAAAGCCTGAGACTGAGGAAGAAGAGAAGACTATCGGCTTCTTGAAGTGCTTCACCTTCCGTCAGACTTGGTCATTCATCGTCGGCAAGTTCATGACCGATGGTGTGTGGTGGTTCTTCTTGTTCTGGGCTCCTGCCTACTTCTCTGACCAGTATGGTTATTCATCCGACTCACCAATGGGTATCGCCCTCATCTTCACCCTCTATGCCATCGTAACCGTTCTGAGTATCGGTGGTGGCTATCTGCCTACCTATTTCGTAGACAAGAAGGGCATGAATCCTTATATCGGCCGTATGCGCGCCATGTTGATTTTCGCTTGCTTCCCATTGCTCGGCCTTATTGCCCAGCCTATGGGTGAACTGAGTCCTTGGTGGCCAGCCATCATCATCGGTTTGCTCGGCGCAGGTCACCAGGCTTGGTCAGCCAACCTCTACTCTACTATCGGCGACATGTTCCCGAAGTCTACCGTTGCCACCATTACTGGTATCGGTGCCATGGCAGGTGGTGTAGGTTCATTCTTGATCAACAAGGGTTCCGGTATGCTCTTCACCTATGCTGAGAATCAAGGCAGCGCCTTCTCCTTCTTCGGTTTCGACGGCAAGCCAGCCGGCTACATGATTATCTTCTGCATCTGTGCTGTGGCTTACCTCGTAGGATGGGTTATCATGAAGACCTTGGTTCCTAAATACAAGCCAATCGTTGTGGAGTAAAACCAGTAAGTACTGAATAATTTCTATATACAAAGAGGTGTGTCAATCACGTTGACACGCCTCTTTTTCTTTTATTCACTCCCTGCTTCACAGGTTCAAAGAAAAGAAAAAGGCTCATCCGAAAAGAAGGATGAGCCTTTTATAAGGTTTTATTTTCCACGACACTTTTGGTCTGTGCGAACTGGAATATCGCTTATGGAAAAAGACTTTAGAGGAAGCCTTGATGCTTCAAAGCCTCAATCATGCCCTCAGACATGGCGATATTGTCTTTCTTCGTATAGCGGCAGTCGGTGAACACCTGCGCCAAGGTTTCCTTGCCATTGATGCGACAGAACTCCTTATTCTCAGGCAATGCTTCTTTTTCGGCATACAAGCGGTCGATGTCGGCAGGCTGATAGTCGTGATAGACCTCATCGTGGATGATGGCCTGCAAGGGCAGTCTGTCGGAAAGCGCAGGTGTCTCGTCTGGCCAGCCCAAAGTGATGGTGGCAACGGGCATAACCAACTTGGGAAGTTGCAGTGTGTCGATAATCATCTGGGGCATATAGACGGTGGTTCCAAGGAAGCAACAACCTAAGCCCTCCTCTTCAGCAAGATTGCAAAATGTCTGAGTGAACAACAAGGCATCGGTCATCGCGTTGATGAAAGAGAGGAAATTGTCATAGCCAGGTGTAGCCTTGCGGTTGTCACACCAGGTAGTGGTGCGGCGGGTGTCGGCACAGAAGGTCAGCACCACAGGAGCTGCCGTCACCATCGGTTGATTGAAATGTGCTGGAGCAAGCTTGGCCTTCATCTCATCGCTGCGTGTCACGACTACACTGTACAGCTGAAGGTTACCCATAGTCTGAGTGCGCTCCGCCTCGGAAAGAAGGCGGTGGAGCAACTCGTCGCTGACCGGACGGTCAGCATATTTTCGAATAGATCTACGTGTGTTGATAGTGTTCATAATCAGTTAACTTTTATCCTTGCAAAGTTACGAAACTTTTCCGTTCCGGATAAGTTTTCCCTCTAAAAAACCATTAAAGATTTCACGATGCAGAAATTTATGCGTAATTTTGCACGACTTAAACATTAACTATCGTCATGGAAAATAACAAGACATACTCTTTCGAGGAGGCATTCGACGCTTCCTTGAAATACTTTAACGGCGATGAGCTCGCCGCCCGAGTGTGGGTCAACAAGTATGCGATGAAAGACAGTTTCGGTCACATCTATGAGAAGTCGCCCGAACAAATGCACTGGCGCATCGCCAACGAAATAGCCCGCATAGAGAAGAAATATCCCAATCCTATGTCGGCACAACAGGTGTTCGACCTTATCGACCATTTCAAATACATCATCCCTGCAGGAAGCCCGATGACGGGCATCGGCAACAACCATCAGATTGCCTCCTTGAGCAATTGCTTCGTGATTGGTTTGGACGGCAATGCCGACTCTTATGGTGCCATCATGCGCATCGACGAGGAGCAGGTACAGCTCATGAAACGCCGCGGTGGTGTCGGCCACGACTTGTCGCACATCCGCCCCAAAGGATCTCCGGTCAACAACTCGGCGCTCACCTCCACAGGTCTTGTTCCCTTCATGGAACGATACAGCAACTCTACCCGTGAGGTAGCCCAAGACGGACGACGCGGTGCGCTGATGCTCTCTGTAAGCATCAAGCATCCTGACAGCGAGGCGTTTATCGACGCCAAGATGACTGAAGGAAAGGTGACGGGTGCCAACGTGTCAGTGAGAATTGACGATGCCTTTATGAAGGCTGCCATCGAAAACCGTCCATATACCCAACAGTTCCCCATCGACTCAGACAATCCTTGGACAAAAAAAGATATCGACGCACATGCCCTCTGGAAGAAAATCGTGCACAATGCCTGGAAGAGTGCAGAGCCAGGAATCCTGTTCTGGGACACCATTATCCGTGAAAGCATTCCAGACTGCTATGCCGACCTCGGTTTCCGCACCATTTCCACCAACCCTTGCGGAGAAATTCCACTCTGCCCTTACGACTCATGCCGTCTGCTTGCCATCAACCTCTATTCATACGTGGAGAATTCCTTCACACCACAGGCAAAGTTCGACTTTGAGAAATTCCGCAGCCATGTGCAAGCCGCACAGCGCATCATGGACGACATCGTAGACTTGGAATTGGAGAAGATTGACCTCATCATGAAGAAGATCGAAAGCGATCCGCAAAGCGACGAGGTGAAAGGTGCAGAGTATCATCTGTGGGAGAAAATCAAAGACAAGAGCAGCAAGGGACGCCGCACCGGCGTGGGCATCACCGCAGAAGGCGACATGATTGCCGCCATGGGACTGCGCTACGGAACACAAGAAGCCACAGACTTCTCCGTGGAAGTGCACAAAACCCTCGCCCTCAATGCTTACCGCAGTTCTGTGACCATGGCCCAAGAGCGTGGCGCATTCAGCATCTATGACGCCAACCGCGAGAAAAAGAATCCTTTCATCCTCCGCATCAAAGACGCCGACCCTGCACTCTACGAAGACATGGCAAAATATGGCAGACGCAACATCGCCTGTCTCACCATCGCACCAACCGGCACCACCAGTCTTATGACGCAGACCACCAGCGGCATCGAGCCAGTGTTCATGCCCGTCTACAAGCGCCGTCGCAAGGTCAATCCCGGCGATCCGGACGTACACGTGGACTTCGTCGACGAGGTAGGTGACTCTTTTGAGGAATACATCGTCTACCACAAGAAATTCCTCGAATGGATGAAAATCAACGGATACGACACCGAGAAGCGCTATACACAAGAAGAAATCGACGATCTCGTAGCAAAATCGCCTTACTATAAAGCGACCGCCAACGATGTGGACTGGCTCATGAAAGTGCGCATGCAAGGAGCTATCCAAAAGTGGGTAGACCATAGCATCAGCGTGACCGTGAACCTTCCCAACTCTGTCGATGAAGACCTGGTCAACCGACTCTATGTGGAAGCCTGGAAATCAGGCTGCAAGGGCTGCACCATCTATCGCGACGGCAGCCGCTCAGGTGTGATGATCTCGGTGAAGAAGAAAGACAAGAAAAAAGAGGAGGCCAATCCCGGCAGCGACCCGAAGCCCGAAATCTGCCGCCAGCCACAAGTGGTGGAGGTAAGACCCAAGGAACTGGAATGCGACGTGGTGCGCTTCCAAAACAACAAGGAGAAATGGGTGGCATTTGTCGGACTGCTCAACGGCTATCCCTACGAGATATTCACCGGCCTGCAGGACGACGAGGAAGGCATCGTATTGCCCAAGACTGTCACCAAGGGAAAAATCATCAAGTCGACCAACGAGGACGGCACCCACCGCTACGACTTCCAGTTTGAGAACAAGCGCGGCTACAAGACCACTGTGGAGGGACTGAGCGAGAAGTTCAACCCCGAATACTGGAACTATGCCAAGCTCATCTCCGGTGTGCTGCGCTACCGCATGCCTATCGACCATGTCATCAAACTGGTAGGCTCACTCCAACTCAAGAGCGAGAACATCAACACTTGGAAGAATGGTGTGGAGCGTGCCCTCAAGAAATATATCACCGACGGCACAGAAGCCAAAGGCCAGAAATGCCCAGTGTGCGGACAGGAAACACTGGTATACCAGGAAGGATGTCTGATCTGCAAGAACTGTGGCGCCTCCAGATGTGGATAAACAAGAACAGATGATACTGACAAACAGTTATATCGCACTGAAAGACCTGCATTTTCACGCCTACCACGGTGTGCTTGCCCAGGAAAGAACCGTGGGCAACGACTATGTGGTAGGCGTGAGAGTCAAGGTCGACATCTCTACAGCCATGCGGACAGACAACGTGGAAGACACGGTCAACTATGCAACGCTGTATGAACAAGTGAAAGCAGTGATGGACATTCCATCGGCACTGCTCGAGAACGTGGGCTACCGCATGGCGGAGAAAATCTTCAACACCTTCCCGACCATTGAGGAAGCCCATATCACCATCAGAAAAGAGAATCCGCCCTTTGGAGCCGACAGCCAAGGGGCTGAGGTGGAAATGCACTTCACAAACGAAAAAACCAAATGATTGTTTGGAGTTTTCACCTTATTTAATTAACTTTGTCGCCATATTCATGAGTATGAGTAAAAAGACAGCATTCATCCTGACGCTTTTTTTCTCGTTTGCAGCCGTCACACTCTCTGCCGCCGACCGCAAGTTTACGCTCGTCATCGATGCCGGACATGGTGGACATGATGCAGGGGCATTGGGTGCTGTGTCCAAGGAAAAAAACATCAACCTCAACGTGGCGCTCGCCTTCGGACGCTATGTGGAGAACAATTGCCCTGATGTGAAGGTCATCTACACCCGCAAGACGGATGTGTTCATCCCCTTGCACGAGCGTGCCGACATCGCCAACCGCAACAAGGCAGACCTCTTTGTCTCCATCCATACCAACGCCTTGCCGGGCGGACACATCGCCAGAGGCCTTGAGACCTACACGCTGGGTATGCACCGCGCCAAGGACAATCTTGATGTGGCACGGCGCGAGAACTCGGTCATCCTGGTGGAAAAAGACTACAAGCAACGCTATGAAGGGTTTGATCCCAAGTCGTCAGAAAGCTACATCATGTTCGAGTTCATGCAAGACAAGAACATGGCGAAGAGCGTGGAACTTGCCAAACTCGTGCAGCGCAATGTCTGCAACACGGCAAACCGCCCGGACAAAGGCGTGAAACAAGCCGGATTCCTGGTGCTCAGAGAGACCTCCATGCCCAGTTGTCTCATCGAGTTGGGCTTCATCACAACCCCTGATGAGGAGACGCTACTCAACGACGCATCCCGCATTGACCAAATGGGAAACGGCATTTACCGTGCTTTTTTACAATACAAGAACAAATACGACAACAAACCAGCCATTCCTTATGCGGCTCCAGAGCCTGCCAACAGCGGAAAGCTGGATGTAGGGCGTGTGGTGCCACAGCAGGAATGCGAGACACCTAAAAAGGATACGGCTCCCGTGGCAAGCACCAGGACAGCAGCCAAGCCACAAAACAAGTCGGCCGACTCGACCGTCAACCGCAAGACAACCCCACAGGTCAACAAGCCGCAACAGCCCACCCAACGGAAAGAGACAAGAGACGACCAGCCGGTGTTCAAACTCCAGGTGTTGGCGTGCGACGCCAAACTTGCCAAGAACAGTCCGCAGCTCAAAGGACTCACCAACGTGGACTGCTATCAGGAGAATGGCATGTGGAAATACACCACCGGAGCTTCAAACAACTATAACGAGGTGAACAGACTTCGCAAGAGTCTTGCCGACAAGCATCCTCAGGCTTTCATCATCGCATTCAAGAACGG
Organism: Prevotella sp.; assembly: GCA_050873125.1. Lineage (GTDB taxonomy): Bacteria > Bacteroidota > Bacteroidia > Bacteroidales > Bacteroidaceae > Prevotella. Next base: position 35,668 of record JBNMIE010000002.1, on the reverse strand, counting down.
CAAAAAGATGAATGTCAACGAGGCCATCCGGGAGTTTACACGCAACAAGAACAAATAAAAACAAAGCATATAAGATTATGAAAAATCCATTCACCAAAGAAGTCAAGATAGCCCTTGTGGCCATTGTTGGCGTCATACTACTGTTCTTCGGAATGAAGTTTCTCAAGGGACTCAACCTCTTTGACAACGGCACGAAATACTACATCACGTTCAAGGACGTGAGCGGTCTCTCCGCCTCAAGCCCCATCTATGCCGATGGATACAAGGTGGGCACCGTGAAGGCCATCAACTATGACTATTCACACAGCAACGACATCACCGTTGAGGCAGAAGTGGAAAAGGACATGCGCATCCCCAAGGGATCTTCAGCGGAAATTGTCAGCGACATGATGGGCAACACGCAAGTGAACCTTCTGCTGGCCAACAATCCCCGTGAACGTGTCGAGGCAGGAGGAATCATCCCTGGAAACATCAATGCAGGCGCATTGGGTGAGGTGAAGAACCTCATCCCCACCGTGCAGCAGATATTGCCAAAACTCGACAGCATCATGGCAAGCCTCAACGCACTGCTCGCCGATCCTGCCCTTGCCAACTCTCTCCACAACGTGGAGACCATCACCGGCAACCTGACCATCAGCTCCCGCGAACTCAACACCTTGATGGCACAACTCAACAAGGGTGTACCCGTGATGATGAACAAGGCGAACGGCGTGCTCGACAACACCAACAAACTGACCGGCAACCTGGCGAACATCGACGTGGAGGGAACCATGCGACAGATCAACAAGACACTGGCCAATGTGGAAGCCGTCACTGCAAGCCTCAACAACAAGCAGGGAACACTCGGATTGCTGATGAACGACCCCACCCTCTACAACAATCTGAACAGCACCATGCGTGACGCCGACTCTCTGCTCGTGAACCTCAAGGCACACCCCAAGAGATATGTACATTTCTCTTTGTTCGGGAAAAAAGACAAATAAGTCGTAATTTAAATTGCGTTTAAATTAGACAGTCTTTGTTTCACGACACAAGACAATATTCCCAAAGGCTTGAAACTATAGAGTCTTTGGGAATATTTGTGAAATGTTTCACCACATCTTAAGAATGCGGTAAAAACAGACGCAAGTATCTCTACATCAACCACTTGCACTATTGCAACACCTATTTCAGGTATTTTCATGTCGTGCAAGTCCAAAAGCATTGATTATTAGATATTTAGCAAATATCCGCATATAAAACAAGAAAAGTAAGGATTGGGATATTTCAGAAAAGTTTGCTAATTTTGCGGTTGATTTCTACGCAAAGTAGCTAACCGCTTCCCTATTAATTTAGAAAATAATTAAATCAATAATGAATATAAGTGCGAAAGTTCGTTGGGAGCAGTGTCTTCAGCTCATCAAGCAGAATGTCACTGAGCAACAATACGAAACATGGTTCAAGCCAATTGTCTTTGGCAAGTACAATGTTGCATCCAAGACATTGTGCCTGGAAGTCAGTTCGCAATTCATGTATGAGTATCTCGAGGAACATTATACCGGCTTACTTCAAAAAGTATTGTACCACTATTATGGTGAGGGTGTGAAGCTCGGGTACAGAATACATGTGGTGAAAGACAAAGGCAAGGGTGGAGACATTGAGATGGAAGCCGAGGAAACGGAATCCGCAATGTTGCCCCAACCGGAAACGAGGGTCACAAAAGAGGCCCCCACGCCTCTTGATGCCGCACGTCCACAACAAATCGACTCCCAACTCAACCCGCATCTGACATTCAACAATTATATAGAAGGAGACAGCAACAAGTTGCCTCGTTCTATCGGACTGACTGTGGCAGAACATCCCAAGAGTACACAGTTCAACCCAATGTTCATCTATGGCCCGTCAGGATGCGGAAAAACCCATCTCATCAACGCCATCGGCATGAAGGCAAAGGAGATGAATCCCAATTGCCGTGTGCTCTATGTCAGCGCACGACTCTTCCAGGTGCAATACACCAACTCCGTACGCAACAACACCACAAACGATTTCATCAATTTCTATCAGACTATTGATGTATTGATTGTGGACGATATCCAGGAATGGGCAACCGCCACCAGCACCCAGAACACTTTCTTCCACGTGTTCAACCACTTGTTCCGCAACAGCAAGCGCATCATCCTGGCAAGCGACCGCCCTCCTGTAGACCTCAAGGGCATGAACGAGCGTCTGCTGACCCGATTCAGCTGCGGACTCATTGCCGAGCTTGAAAAGCCCAATACAAAGCTGTGTGTGGACATTCTCAACAACAAGATCAAACGCGACGGACTGAAGATTCCTGCAGACGTCATCGACTATATCGCACAGACAGCAAATGGCAGCGTGAGAGACCTGCAAGGAGTCATCAACTCACTCCTCGCCTACTCTGTGGTATACAACTGCAACTTGGACATGCGCTTGGCAGAACGCGTCATCAAACGTGCGGTCAAAGTGGACGACCGTCCGCTGACCATTGACGACATTCTTGACACCGTATGCAACCATTTCGGTGTGTCGTCATCAGCCATCGCAAGCCGGTCACGCAAGCGGGAATATGTGGAGGCAAGACAGGTGTCCATGTATTTGGCCCAGAAATACACCAAAATGCCCGCTTCACGCATTGGCAAGCTTGTGGGAGGAAGAGACCACTCCACAGTGATTCACAGTTGCTCAAAAGTGGAACGACGCATCAAAACGGACCGTAACTTCCAAGACGAGTTGACCAGCATCGAGAATTCATTCAAACTGAAATAGCTTTATATTTTATCATAAGATTAATAGCCTGGGGCGTTATTACCCCGGGCTATACTTTTATCAGGCTTAAAGTCGACAATTTGTCCAATCCCAGTATTCGACATTCAGTCAAATCTGCAAATACCCTATTCTTTACACCACACAGTGATAGTTTATCCTTTTCATTTGTCATTTTGTCACCTTTCATTATAACCATTTGGATTTCTGCACTTTACGGGTTGCAGATAAATGATGGCAGATAAAACATCTGTCACCCAATAAAACCAACTCGGGAATTGGACGGCGTAAGTTCAAAACAGAAATCGACACTTGAACTTTTTGTTCAAGGCCGTGGAACTATTTGTTCAAAGGCCATTATCACTTCAGCATGAAGGAACATCAACACCGATAACAAAAATGAGCGGTGACAGATGGTTGCAGATAGTGGCAAACATCTGCAACCCATAAACAGCTGTATATCAAGCACATAAAGTCAAGGTGACAAAAGTTGCAAATAAAACAGAAACAAAAACATATGTAATAACCTGTGCTACCCTAGAAAAAGTTGAATGGATTTGTACTATAAACCTAAGGTTGGTTGAATGTTTTGTACATTATCCCTAGGCTGGATTGAATAATTAAGCATAAACTGAAGGCTTCCACTTCAATTGAAGCAACAAGACATCACCCTTAACGACACTAAAGAATATCGCCCGACAACAGACGTTGGACAGTCTGATGTCGGGCGATGAGTATCAAATGTTTCCCTAACTTATAGGATTAGAGAGATTTCGTATTATTCCTTGCTACGCTTTTTGCGCTCCTGATGATCAAGGATAATCTTGCGCATACGGATGCTCTTCGGAGTCACCTCCACAAGCTCGTCCTCCTTGATGTACTCAAGGCATTCCTCGAGCGACATGACTGTCTTAGGAATCACGCGGGCCTTTTCATCGGAACCACTGGCACGCACGTTGGTGAGCTGCTTAGCCTTGGTCACATTGACCACCAAGTCATTGTCATGCACATGCTCGCCAATCACCTCGCCGGCATACACTTCCTCACCTGGATCGATGAAGAACTTACCACGATCCTGCAGCTTGTCAATAGAATAAGCATAAGCGGTACCTGTCTCCATGGCAATCATAGAACCATTCATACGGCGAGTGATTTCACCCTTATATGGCTGATATTCCTTGAAGCGGTGAGCCATGATAGCCTCACCCTGAGAAGCGGTGAGCACATTGGTACGCAGACCGATGATGCCACGAGAAGGAATGTCGAACTCGATATCCACACGGTCGCCCATGCTCTGCATAGAGGTCATCTCACCTTTACGGCGAGTCACCATATCAATCATCTTGCTGGAGAACTCCTCAGGAACATTGATGGTCAATTCCTCAATAGGCTCACACTTCACACCGTCAATCTCCTTGTAGATTACCTGTGGCTGACCTACCTGCAACTCATAACCCTCACGACGCATGGTCTCGATGAGCACTGAGAGGTGGAGCACACCACGGCCACTGACAATCCAATGATCGGTGGTATCCTCGAAAGAACGAACACGAAGAGCCAGGTTCTTCTCCAACTCCTTCTGCAAACGGTCGTTGACGTGACGGCTGGTCACAAACTTACCTTCCTTGCCGAAGAATGGAGAGTCGTTGATGGTGAAGAGCATACTCATGGTAGGCTCGTCGATAGCGATAGGAGGCAGTGGCTCTGGATTCTCGAAGTCGCAGATGGTGTCACCAATCTCAAACTTCTCAAGACCCACAACAGCACAGATATCACCGCTATGAACCTCGTCCACTTTCTTCTGACCCATACCGTCGAACACATGAAGTTCCTTGATCTTGGTCTTCTCCTGTGTACCGTCGCGATGGGCGATAGTCACGTTCAAGCCCTCCTTGAGGGTGCCACGGTGTACACGTCCCACAGCGATACGGCCTGTATAGCTGGAGTAGTCGAGCGAAGTGATCAGCATCTGCGGTGTGCCTTCAAGCACTTTAGGAGCAGGAATCACCTCAACAATCTTGTCGAGCAGATAGTCGATGTTGTCTGTAGGCTTCTTCCAGTCCTCTGCCATCCAGCCGTTCTTGGCTGAACCATAAACCACAGGGAAATCCAACTGGTCTTCTGTGGCATTGAGGGAGAACATCAGGTCGAACACCATCTCGTATACCTCTTCAGGACGACAGTTTGGCTTGTCGACCTTGTTCACGACAACGATAGGCTTCAATCCGATTTGCAGTGCCTTCTGCAACACGAAACGTGTCTGAGGCATAGGACCCTCAAAAGCGTCGACGAGGAGGATACAGCCGTCAGCCATATTGAGCACACGCTCAACCTCGCCACCGAAATCCGAGTGTCCCGGAGTATCTATAATATTGATTTTTGTACCTTTCCAGTTGATGGACACGTTTTTGGAAAGAATCGTGATACCTCTCTCACGTTCCAAATCGTTAGCGTCCAAAACTTGTCCGCTGTTATCCTGGCCGTCACGGAACAGTTTACCTGCCAGCATCATCTTGTCAACCAATGTTGTTTTTCCGTGGTCGACGTGTGCAATAATTGCAATGTTTCTAATGTCTTGCATCTTGTTTACCTTAAATTACGGGTGCAAAGGTACGAAATATTCTGCATATCCCGCTCCTTACATTCCATATTTTTTCATTTTCACCTCTCATTATTAATGGATTATGGCGCCGGTGTTTTCTTTTCCGCCTCTTCTATGCACTGAAGAAGCTGTTGGGACTTTGTAGGGGCAGGCGCTTTTCGAGTGACAATAACGACAATATGAACAGAAGAAGAAAGTTTTTCCCATTCAAGAGAAAGGCATGAATTTCGCATACGGCAGGACTTGGAACCGAGTGACTATCTAAAAATAAGTTAAACTTAGGACAATAAGAGCGTGAGAATGAGGGGAATGTGAAGGAAAAGTGTTACCTTTGCAGCCGATTTCATTAATTCACATATAAACAACAGTACAAATGTATTTAGATCAAGCTAAAAAACAAGAGATCTTTGGACAGTACGGAAAGTCTAACTCTGATACTGGTTCTGCAGAGAGCCAGATTGCATTGTTCTCATACCGTATTTCCCACTTGACGGAACACTTGAAGAAGAACCGTAAAGATCATACTACCGCACGTGCTCTGACACAATTGGTAGGTAAGCGTCGCGCTTTGCTCGACTACTTGTACGACCGCGATATCAATCGCTATCGTGCTATCATCAAGGCTCTCGGTCTCCGTAAGTAATCGGGACCGCCTTTATGAGGTGAGCAATTTGCTAAAAAGACACAAGGCTGCATCGTTTTCAACAACGTGCAGCCTTTTTTATTTATCCCCATTAGACTAATCGATACAATTAGAAAAGCCGGCGTGACCATCACGGTTACGCCGGCTTACATTTTACCTAATTTGTGTCTGATAATCAAAGAGTATGTAAAGTTAGGGGTATATAGCTGATTATTTCTCCAATTTATCGTATTCCTCATCGCTTACAGGCTCAAGCCATTCGTTGCTTGCGCCCTCTTGGGCTACAGCTGTGGCGATGTGCTGGAACCATGAGCCTGCTGTGGCCCCATGCCAGTGTTTCACTTCTGCAGGGATGCTCACCACATCGCCTGGTTTCAAACGGCGGGCGGGCTTGCCCCACTCCTGATACCATCCCTCACCGCCGACACAGATCAAAATCTGGATAGCCTTGTGATGGATGTGCCAATTGTTGCGACAACGAGGCTCGAAGGTGACGTTAGACAGATTCAAGCCGTCCTTGCAAAGAGGCGCCAGATAGCTATTGCCCACGAAATACTTGGCATAAGCAGTGTTCGGTTCGCCCTTGGGGAAGATCATGTTTTCCACGGGCTGTCCTTCGTTGAATGTTTCACCGAAAACCTCAGCCACCGCTTTCTTGGCACGGAAAGCTTCCATCTCTCCTACTCGCTGCTCCAGAACCTGAGGAAGTGCATGCAACTGCTCATCGGTCACACCCATATGACGGGCGCCACTGACATGAGCCTTCAATTGGGGGTCTACGCCCTTGATAGCAGACAAGGCGATCACCGTGACCAACTCACGCTCGGCAAAAGAAAGAATGTCGCGAGCGAAAATATCACCGAAGAGATGAGCCTTGAGATAATAGTCGGTAGCAGGAGCGAAAGTATAGTTGAATGGCTTGCCTGAGAGCTGTGTCTGCACCTTGGTGCCCTGTTTGAGCGCATCATAGTCGCTCGCCATGGGAGAAGCATCCTTGCCCACCTCATCGTTGATGCCACGGGCCTTGCGGTCAGCAATCACTGCCTGCAATGTGCCGAGGCCATTGAGACTACGTGGAAATCCTGTATAGGCATAGAGTTGAGAAAGCGCTTCCTTCACCTCGTTGACTGTGAGATGAGCATCCAGCGCACTGTTAAGGGCCGTTTTGAGTCCTGCCAAGTCGCCCTTGGCCTCAAACGCAGCTACGGCGATAAGGTTCTGCTGCTTTTCGTTGAATACATTGTCCATATTGCTTTGTGCTTTAATGGTCGTGCCGGCAGTCAACAATAGGACGACAGCGAGCACGGCTTTCTTGATTTTATGATTCATCTTCTGTAAGATTGGTATATCTGGCGCAAAGTTAGAACAAATATACGAAACAACAAATACCCTATTTACGGATAGAATGAACAGTTTTACATTTTCTTATATAAGTCGTTCATCACCAGTCCAGCAATGGTAAATCCGAAGATGGCGGTGATGTGCGCCATGGTTCCGTTGATCTGCGCCTTGGAACTACACCATTCGTGGTTGACCAGATTGGGGTCTCCCGGACCGACCTTCGCCTTAGGACACATGCAAGCAGAGGTGCCGCAAGTGTGGTTCTCGCCCTTGTTTTCCAACACTTCTTCACTATAGACGCACTGGAACTTGCGAGCGGGCTTTTCCTTCATCCGTTTGAAACGCTTGCGCAGAGCTGAACCTAACGGGCATCCTCTCACCTTCCAAAACTCCGCTACTTGTATCTTTGTCGGGTCCATCTTGAGCGCGGCACCCATGGAAGAGAAGAACTGAGCCTTGCTCCGGCATGCATTGCGAATCAAAAGCACCTTGTCTTTCAGACTGTCGATGCAGTCGATGACATAGTCATAGGAGTCGAGATCGAAATCCGGGGCTGTATTCTCGTCATATATCTTCTGCAAAGCCATCACGTCAGCATTAGGGTTAATCTCAAGCAAACGGTCGCGAAGCACGTCGACCTTCACCTTTCCCACAGTCTTTGAGGTGGCCTGCAACTGCCGGTTGACATTCGTCATGCAGACACGGTCCGAATCGACTATGGTCAGATGGCCGATGCCCGAACGTATAAGACTCTCCGCACACCAACTGCCTACACCTCCGACACCGAAGATGATGACACGCTGTGCCTGTATTTTATCCATCAGCTCGTCGCCGACGAGCAGACGGGTTCTATTGAACAATCCTTTTTCTATTCCCATTTGTTTTCATTGTTAAGTTGCCGACCTGTGTCGGACAAAATCTCCCGAAGCGGAACCATCACGAAGTCACGCTCATGCATCAGGGGATGCGGTATCTTGAGGTCGGGTTCATCGATATGTACCTCGTCATAAAGCAGGATGTCGATATCGATGATGCGGTCGTGATATTGCCCGTCCACCGACTTCTCCTTGCGTCCCATCAGCCTTTCAATCCCCTGCGTGGTGGCGAGCAGCTCCCGAGGAGACAACTTCGTCTGCACACAGACTGCGGCATTGACAAACTGATGAGGGGAGTCAAAACCCCAAGGCGCCGTTTCATAAAAAGCTGACTGGCGCACCACGGTGCCAATCAGCTTTTCTATTTCGTCTATCGCCTTGAGGATATTCGCATGCTTGTCACCGAGATTGGTGCCCAAGCCCAAATACGCCTCATGCATATCCTTAATCGTCAACAATCAGCATGGCATCGCCATAGCATCCGAATCTGTAACCATTCTTCACGGCCAGCTGATAGGCTTCGTATACCACATCATAACCGCCAAAGGCAGCCTCGTTCATCATCAAGGTGGACATCGGGTGATAGAAATTGCCAATCATGCAATCCGCCATACCGAAGTCATAAGGAGGGAAGATGAACTTGTTGGTCCAGCCCTCATATTCCTTCAGCAAGCCATCTGTACCGACAGCTGTTTCCGTGGCCTTGACCACACTGGTACCGACAGCGCAAATCTTGTGTCCTGCCTTTTTCGACTCGTTGACCGTCTTGCAAGCCTCAGCCTCCACAAACATTTGCTCGGAGTCCATCTTATGCTTGGTCAAGTCCTCCACCTCGATATTGCTGAAGTTACCCAAGCCGCAATGCAGTGTGATAAAGGCGAAATTGATGCCTTTGATTTCCATTCTCTTCATCAGTTCACGACTGAAATGCAGGCCTGTGGCTGGAGCCGTCACTGCACCTTCGTTCTTGGCGAAAATGCACTGGAAGTCCTCGAGGTCTTCCTTCCGGCAAGGACGGTCATATTTCATAACGGGCTTGCCGTCTTTCATTATCTGCTCACCATTCTCATCGAGCGCCGGTCCCACGTGGTCTATGATATAGCGTGGCAGTGGAGCCTCACCGAGAGCGAAAAGGTCACGTTTGAACTCATCGTGAGGACAATCGTAGAGGAAGCGGAGGGTACGGCCACGACTTGTGGTATTGTCGATAACCTCAGCCACCATGGTTCCACTCTCGTCGAAGAAAAGCTTGTTGCCGATACGGATTTTGCGGGCTGGTTCCACGAGCACATCCCACAAGCGCATTTCCTGGTTAAGCTCCCGGAGCAAGAACACCTCGATTTTGGCGTCTGTCTTCTCCTTTGTTCCGTAGAGACGGGCGGGGAACACTTTGGTATCATTGAATATGAAGGTGTCGCCTTCATCAAAATAGTCGAGCACATTGCGGAAATCGAGATACACGGGATTGCCGTTCTCGTCTTTCAGAGGCTCGCCTTTTTCGTCCTTGCGATACATGTCGATGGTCTGCGATTTCTTGTGGATGACCATCAGTCGACATTCGTCACGGTGATAAGATGGATAGAGTGCCACCTGATCAGCGGGCAAATTAAAGTTGAATTGTGACAGTTTCATATATTGTTTCTTATTTTTATTCTTTGTTTTCTACTCTCACTGCATAGTCAGGCAATGGGGCGATATCCTGGCTGTCAAGCCATTCCTGGAAATGGTCATAGCTCACACAGCGGTCCACAGTATATTCCCCCACCCGAGTACGGCGCAAGGAGGTGAGATAGGCACCACTGCCCAAAGCCTTGCCGAGGTCTCTCGCCAAAGCCCGGATATAGGTGCCTTTACCGCAGACCACACGGATATCAGCCTGCATGGTTTCGGGATCAAACCGCTTGAGTTCTATTTCGTCTATCTGCAGCGTCTTCGCCTTGAGTTTCACCTCTTGCCCTTTCCGCTTGAGATCATAGGCGCGTTCACCATTCAGCTTGCATGCCGAATAGGACGGCGGCACTTGTTTGATTTCCCCAAGAAACTGGGGAAGGGTTTGCTCTATCAGTTCGCGGGTGATGTGCTCTGTCGGATAGGTGGCATTGACCGGATGCTCCATGTCGTAACTTGCCGTGGTGGCACCCAACTGGAGGGTAGCCTCATACTCTTTCGTGTGGGCTTGGAGTTCCTCAATCCGCTTGGTGGCCTTGCCCGTCACGAGGATGAGCACACCTGTGGCAAGCGGATCAAGGGTGCCTGCATGACCCGTCTTGACCCGTTTCACCCCCAACTTCTGCGAGAGCAGATAGCGTATGTGCGCCAATGCGCCGAAACTTGAAATCTTATACGGTTTGTCGATAGGGATTATCTCTCCTGCGTAAAAGTCCATACTTAAGTGTTAGTGTATGTTAGGAGAAAATGATGGTCAGCACACCGGCGATGGCACAATAGATGGCGAAATAGACCAACTTACCCTTCTTCACCATATTGATCATCCATTTGCAAGCGATGCATCCGGACACGAATGCTGCAAGGAATCCGACAACCAAAGGCAAGGTGTCGATACCGCCAAACGCCTCTTCGCCCTTCAGACCTTTCATCACGTCGAGCAATGCCTCGCCGAGGATGGGAGGAATGACCATTAGGAAGGAAAACTGTGCCATTTTCTCTTTCTTGTTGCCCAGCAAAAGACCGGTTGCGATGGTGGAACCCGAACGCGACAAGCCTGGAAGTACAGCCACAGCCTGTGCCACTCCGATGAGGAAGGCATGCCAAGGACTGATGTTCTCACGTTGACGTGGCTTGGCATAATAAGAGAAGGTGAGCAGAAGAGCTGTGACGAGCAACATGATGCCCACCACAAGCAGACCCGAGCCGAAGATTTCCTCCACCTTGTCTTTGAAGAACACACCCACGATGCCCACAGGAATCATGGAGATGACAATGTTGAGGGCATACTTGGTCTCCTCATTCATCTTGAACTTGAAGAGTCCCTTCAATATCCAGTCGATTTCTTTCCACAGGATAACCAGTGTGCTCAGCACGGTTGCCACGTGCACCAAGATGGTGAAGGTGAGGTTGTCAGCCCCGTCAATTCCGAAAAGGTGAGCACCAATAGCGAGATGACCGCTACTGCTCACCGGCAGATATTCAGTGAGTCCTTGGAGAATGCCAAGAACAAATGCTTCAAAACAATTCATTCCTTCTGCGCTTTATTTTCCTCTTTGTCTTTGGGTTTATACAAGATGGCACCGATGATGGAGAGGAAACCCACCAAGCAGATGACTGGAGCCACCTTGATATGCATCGCACTGAAAATCTCGGGATTATAAGAAGTCTCGTTCGAACCCGAACCGCTCATCAGGATAAATCCCAAGATAACTACAACCATTCCGATTGTGAGCATCAGGAAATTGGTCTTTCCCAATGCCAAATTTCTTTTATCCATATATTAATTTGATATTATTAAATTCCCTATTATATCTTATAAAGGTCACCTGCCTTCATCTTCAAGAACTTGTTGACGGAGATGTAAGCGCAGAAAGTGGTGATAATCAAGCCGAAGAGCAACACCGAAACACCTGTGATGACAAGAACCTGCCAGTTGACCACTGTGATGATTTCCGGCTCATAGGCATACAGGGCGTAAAGACCCGCACCGAGCACACCGTCTGCCAACAAGGCTGCGACCACACCCTCTCCTATCGCCGTACGGATAAACGGAGCACGGATAAAGCCCCAAGAGGCACCGACAAGTTTCATCGTATGGATGGAGAAGCGGCGGGAATAGACGCTCAAGCGCACGGTATTGTTGATCAGCGAGAAGGACACGATGGTGAGCAAAGCTGCCAAAATGAGCAGCACGAGACTCACCTTCTGCAAGGTGCTGTTCACGCTTTCTATCAAGTCTTGCTGGTAATTGACATCGGTGACATTGCGGTCACGCTTCAAGTCCTGGGCTATCCACGAGAGGGAGTCGTTGTTGGCATAGTCCGCCTTCAACTGCAATTCCACGGAAGGGGTAAAGGGGTTATATCCAACAAATTCCTTGGGATTGATACCCATATCCTTGGTTCCTTCCTTCAAGGCTTGCTCCTTGCTGACATATGTCACCTTATTAATATAGGGCTTCGCCTTGACAGTCTTACAATATTGAAGACCCTCGGGATTTGTCATATCATTGCGGAGCATCACGGTCACCACAAGATTCTCTTTCATATACGAAGAAAGATTCTGCGCTGTAGACGCAGTGAACAGAACCAGACCCAACAAAATGAGCACCAAAGCAGTGCTTATACATAGAGTGACGACCTGCAGCCCATGACGGTTGCCGGCATTCTTACGTTTCTTTCCCATTTACAAAAGGATATAATATACCAATTTTGGTGCAAAGTAACAAAAAAAATAAGTTCCAAACGAACGTTTAACCACTATTAACTACATATCTATATAAAAAATTCATACCTTTGCCCCGCAAAGTAAAAAGATTATGACTACGGTGTTATACAAATCCCCCATCTATGGACCTGTCCGCAGTCGGCGGCTCGGCATCTCTTTGGGCATCAATCTCATGCCCGACGACGGCAAGTGCTGCACGTTTGACTGCGTGTATTGTGAATGCGGATTCAACGCCACCCACATCCCGTCTCACCGACGCCCCACCCGAATGGAAGTGAGCGAGAGTCTGGGCAGTTGTCTTCTCAAGCGCCATGAACAGCATCTGCCCCTCGACGACATTTCTTTTGCCGGCAATGGCGAACCGACCTCTCATCCGCAATTCGCACAGATTGTGGACGATACGATTCGACTCCGCGACAAATTCTTCCCTCATGCCACCGTGAGCGTGATGAGCAACGCCACGTTTACCGGGAAAGAGGAGGTCAGAAATGCACTCAACCGACTGGACAACAACATACAGAAGCTTGACACAGTCACCCCCGACTACATCCGGACAGTAGATCGCCCCGTCAGTCCTCTTTACGATGTGGATAACATTGTGGATAACTTGAAAAAGTTCAACGGCAACGTCATCATCCAAACCATGTTCATGAAGGGAACCGCCAATGGTAAGGACGTGGACAACACTGGCGCCACCTACGTCATGCCCTGGCTCGACGCACTCAAGGAAATCAAGCCCAAACAAGTGATGATCTATACCATCGACCGGGAAACGCCCGACAAGGAGCTGCAGAAGGCTACACCTATCGAACTGGACTCCATCCGCAATCAAGTATTGGCATTGGGAATTCCTTGCACGGTAGCCTACTAAAAAGAAATGTCCTCAAGAGTTGTATTCCTCTTGAGGACATTTCTTTTTATTTTGTCTGCTCTGTCTTTATCTTCTCCACACCACCTGTATAAGGATTCAGCACCACCATGGTGTTGACTTTTTTATTGATCAAGTCTTCATCGATGGGGTTCAACTGTCCGAATTGTGCGGCATACATCTCATAGCTATGCCAAGGCTTGGCGCCTTCGGAAAGAGTCAACTTGATTCTGCCCGGCGTGCAGGCATACATCACAGGCTCCTTGTCTTTCTTTTTCTTCGGGTCCACAGCCGCTGGTGGCGGCACACTGTGCTCATCCTCCACCGATATATAATAGGGATTTCCACCCAAGTCGTCCACATCCATCATGCCTCGTTTCTCAGAGAAGCGGAACAGCAACTGATGGTTGGTTTCTCGGATAGGCACATAACTCAGTGTCACCTCCGAGGTGTCTTTGTCCACAGTGCCCGTGAAGAGTTGTAACATGGCCGCCTCTTGGGTATCCAACTTTTGGAGCATCAGTTTCAGCTGTTCGCCGTCTTTCGGCATATAGTCTGCCTGTCCGCGAGACAACTGGTTGCGGCTGTCGCGAATGTCATAGATATCCTGTGCGGTCAGCTCCGCCATCTTCATGTTGCTGCCTGCCGCCAAGATTTCCTGACTCAGAAAGTCACGAGGATTCACTCTTTTGGGTTTCGGGGATGCCACAAAAGCCTTGACTGAGGCAGTCTGGGGCATCGGTTGGTCGTTGACGGCGAGCAGAATGCCCTTGTCGTCGAGCGCCACATTCGATATGCCTCGTTTGTCACCCACCTTCAGCACAAAGCGTCGGGCCGTGTCGGGCTGGGCATACACATTCATGGTGCAGCCAATGATGCGGTAAGCAACCGTTTTCTCCGTACCTGCCTTGACACGCAAAAAGCGTGAAGCATACTCGGCAAAGTCGCCCGGAGTGTAGGTCGTCTTTTCTATTTTAAGAGTAAACTTCGCTGCAGTCTTGGGCAAGTAATAGGTCACACCCTCTTCCTGCGCCCAAGAATGGGCAGGGAAAGCGAACGACAGCAAAAGACCTGCCATGGACAATAGTTTTGTTCTCATATATAAATTCTATTTTAAAGATTAGTCGTCAAGCCATTTGAAAGCTTTCGGCAAATAGTTTACAATATCACTCGCCACAAGGCTTTCCTTACCAAGATCTTTGGCGGCGAGGTCGCCGGCAAGTCCGTGCAGGAACATACCCACCCGGCAGGCATCTGCCTGGGCATAGCCTCGGGCCAATAAGGCGGTGATGATACCAGTCAGCACATCTCCGCTACCAGCGGTCGCCATGCCCGAATTGCCGGTGGAATTGAACACCACTTGTCCATCGGGCATGCACAGAGCGGAATAGTGTCCTTTCAGTATGACATAGGCATGATGGTGCTCCGCCATGTCACGAGCCTTGACAAGACGCTCATAGTCACAAGAGCAATGACCGCCCACGAGCCGTTCCAGTTCTTTCGGATGCGGCGTGAGTATCATGTTCTCCGGAAGTTGCTGCATCCAGGCATTATGATTGGCAAGGATATTGAGCGCATCGGCATCTGCCACAATGGGAGCTTGGGTGCGACGGAGTTGTGCAATCAGGGCGATGGCAGTGCTTTCCTGCATGCCCAGTCCGGGACCTATTCCCAAAGCGTCGAAGTCGTCGGCATCCACTGCTTCGGAGAAACAAGTCTCGTCACGGTCCATCTGCATCACTGCCTCGGGAACGGAAATCTGCATGATGTCATAGTTGCGTTTGGGGGTGTGAACCGCCACCTTGCCCACTCCGGCACGCAGACAAGCTCGGGCAGCAAGCACTGCAGCTCCCGACATGCCGTAACTTCCAGCGATAAGCAACGCGTTCCCCATCGTGCCCTTATGGGCAAAATCATCGCGATGGCGCAGCAAGCCCCTCACCTCATTCTCCTCAAGTATCGAATATTGGGTCTGTGTCTTGGCTATCCAATCCTGACTGAGCCGGATGTCAATCACCTTCAACCGTCCCACATACTGCTGGCAATCGGCAAGAAGCATTGACAATTTCTTGTTCTGAATGGTCAGGGTCAACGTGGCTCTAATGATGTTGGAAGAGATGTTGTAGGTATTGTCCTCTGCCATCAGTCCCGACGGCATGTCTATGCTCACCACAGTAGCCTTGCTCTGATTGACATACTTCACCAAAGAGGCAAAGCCACCCGACAGAGGCTTGTTCAACCCGGAGCCGAACAGTCCATCGACTACTAAAGTACGCTCGTCCAGTGTGGGCAAGTCAAACTGAAGGGTAACCTCAGTAAAACTCTTAACCCGCTTGGCTTCCACCAAGCGTCTCTTGTTCTGCTCACATTCTGGCGAGAGCACACCTTTTACATTGAAGAGATACACCGACACTTGATAGTCCTGCTCCGCCAACATGCGTGCCACAGCAAGGGCGTCGCCGCCATTGTTGCCGGGGCCGGCAAAGACCACAACAGGAGACATATTAGTCCACTCTTCCATGATGGCATGTGTGAGCGCTTTCGCCGCACGTTCCATCAAATCAATCGAAGACACCGGTTCGTTTTCGATTGTATATTTGTCAAGCTCATGACTCTGAGCGCTACTAAAAATCTTCATACTCGTGCAAAAATACATAATTTCTCCTAATCAATGCCAAGTGTTCGACTTATTTTTTGTAATTTTGCGACAAATTATTCTAAAATGCATCTATGAGCAGAGTCAAAATCAAGGACAAGACCTTCGAGACGTCCATCCCCGAAGCGGAAATATTGAAGCGCGTCAAGGTCGTTGCCGACCGTATCAACAAGGATATGGCAGACAAGAACCCGATTTTTTTGGCGGTATTGAACGGTTCGTTCATGTTTGCCGCCGACCTTATGAAAATGGTAACCATCCCATGCGAAATCTCCTTCGTCAAGTTGGCATCCTACACAGGAACTGCTTCTACCGGAAAGGTGAAGAAGATGATCGGCATCAACACCGACCTGACGGGCCGCACAGTCATCATTGTGGAGGACATTGTGGAGTCCGGCCTCACCATTCAGAATATGCTTGAGCAACTCCGCGAGCACAATCCCGAGTCGGTGCACATCTGCACGCTTCTCCTCAAACCGGAAAAGCTCACCATTGACTTGAACATAGAATACACCGCCATCGAGATTCCCAACGACTTCATCGTGGGCTATGGTCTGGACTACGACCAGCAGGGCCGCAACCTCAGAGACATCTACACGCTGGTAAGCGAATAGAAACATACAACAACATAACAAACAAAATGAAGAATATCGTAATTTTCGGCGCTCCAGGTGCAGGTAAAGGCACACAGAGCGACAAAATGATTGAGAAATATGGTCTCAATCACATCTCTACGGGCGACGTGCTCCGCAACGAGATCAAAAACGGAACCGAACTTGGCAAGACCGCCAAGGGTTATATCGACAACGGACAGCTCATCCCCGACGAGCTGATGATTGATATCCTCGCCAGTGTCTATGACAGCTTCGGCAAGGAGCACAAGGGTGTGATTTTCGACGGATTTCCACGCACCATCCCTCAAGCAGAGGCCTTGAAGAAGATGCTCGCTGAGCGCGGACACAAGGTGGCAGCCATGATCGAGCTTCATGTGCCAGAGGACGAACTGATGAAGCGCCTGTTGCTCCGTGGCCAGCAGAGTGGCCGCAGCGATGACAACGAGGAAACCATCAAGAAACGCCTCGATGTTTACCACAACCAGACTTCTCCCCTCATCAACTGGTATGAGAAGGAAGGCATCCATCATCAGATTAACGGTCTGGGCGAACTCGACCGCATCTTCTCTGACATCTGCGAGGTTATCGACAACCTCTAATCCGATAGGAATATTTGATTTTGAGTCTTGGGCATTTTGCCCCAAGGCTCAAAATCCGTTTTCAAGCACACCCCCTTATTATTATTCACATCTAACCCAGAATAAAGAAATTTTAATGTAATGGCAGAATCCAATTTTGTTGACTATGTAAAGATATACTGCCGCTCTGGCAAGGGCGGTAAAGGTTCCATGCACCTGCGCCACGTGAAATATCAGCCCAATGGCGGACCCGACGGTGGCGACGGCGGAAAGGGAGGCAGCATCTATCTCCGCGGCAATCATAATTATTGGACACTGCTCCATCTGAAATACCAACGTCATGTGTTCGCTGAGCATGGAAGCAACGGAGGACGAGACAAATGTCATGGCACCGACGGAAAGGATGTGTATATCGACGTGCCTTGCGGTACGGTTGTCTACAATGCCGAGACTGGCAAATATGTATGCGACGTGACCTATGACGGACAGGAGGTACTGCTGCTCAAGGGCGGCCGCGGCGGTTTGGGGAACTTCCAGTTCCGCTCTGCCACCAACCAGGCACCCCGCTATGCACAGCCCGGCGAGCCGATGCAGGAGATGACCATCATCCTGGAGTTGAAACTACTGGCCGATGTCGGTCTGGTAGGTTTCCCGAATGCTGGAAAGAGCACCTTGCTTTCGTCGCTTTCCAGCGCCCGCCCCAAGATTGCCAATTATCCTTTCACCACACTTGAGCCTTCCTTGGGTATCGTCGGCTACCGCGACAACAAGTCGTTTGTCATGGCCGATATTCCGGGAATCATTGAGGGTGCAAGCGAGGGCAAGGGACTGGGTCTGCGCTTCCTGCGCCACATAGAGCGCAACTCTTTGCTGCTCTTCATGGTGCCGGGCGACACTGACGACATCAAAAAGGAATATGAAGTGCTGCTCAACGAACTGCGCAATTTCAATCCCGACATGCTCGACAAGCACCGCGTGCTGGCTGTCACCAAGTGCGACTTGCTCGACGAGGAACTGATCGACATGCTGAAAGAGACCTTGCCCGAAGACCTGCCCGTGGTCTTCATCTCTTCAGTGACTGGACTCGGACTCAACGAGCTCAAGGATGTGCTGTGGAAAGAACTGAACAGTGAGAGCAACAAGTTGCAGGAAATCACAGCCGAAGACACGCTCGTCCACCGCGACAAGGACATGAAGACTTTCGCCTCGGAGATGCACGACGAGGGAGAAGACGAGGACATCGAATATCTCGACGACAGCGAGATTGAGGACCTCGACGATTTCGAATACGAAGACGAGGAGGACGAAGAATAATGGCACTGGTTCCACAACTATTAAAATATAATATAGCAGACGGCGTCACCGCCTTCAGTACCACCCGCCATGGCGGATGCAGCGAAGGCAACTACCGTTCGTTCAACATCAACAACTATTGTGGTGATACGGCTGAGCACACACTGGCCAACAAAGAAGCACTGGCCAGTGTTCTGCACACCGACATCCAGCACATCATCCTGCCACACCAGACACACAGTGTGGAGTCAAGACGCATCGGCAGTGAGTTTTTCACACTTCCAGAGAATGTGCGGAAGATGATTCTCGAGGGTGTAGACGCCGTGATGACCGACCTGCAAGGTGTATGTGTCGGTGTCTCCACTGCCGACTGCATCCCCGTCTTGCTCTACGATGCCGAACACCATGCCGTCTGCGCCATCCATGCCGGATGGAGAGGCACGGTGGCACGCATTACCCGGAAAGCGATTGTCGACATGGTCTTCCATTTCCATACCGATCCCAAGAAGTTGAAGGCTGTCATCGGCCCCGGCATCTCGCTCGACAGTTTCGAAGTGGGTCAAGAGGTCTACGACCAATTTGCCGAAGCCGCATTCGACATGAACACGATTGCCAAGTTCTATCAAAAGTGGCACATCGACCTGCCTCTATGCAACAAGCAAATGCTTTTGGAATCCGGCATGGAAGAAGCCAATATCCACATGGCGGACATCTGCACCATGAAGCGCCATGAGGACTTCTTCTCCGCCCGTGCCCTTGGTGTGGATTCCGGAAGAATCTATACAGGAATTATGTTAAACCCATAAATGCAATGAATATTCGAAGAAACATGAAAACTTGGTTGCTCGTGGCTGCCGCTCTTACAGCGCAGCACCTGTGGGCTGACGATTTCACGCCAGCCGAGCAACAACAAATCAGCATCGCCACCCCTGGCCTGTTTGCCCACTCCAACGCTTTTACTGTGGACTTCTCCTCACTCGGAAAGTCGGAATATTCCTTCCCACTGCCTGTAGGCAAGGCAAAAGTGGTCAACGACGGAGAATTGGAAATCTCCACCCGCAAGGGGGACGCAGTGAAAGCCATGTTCGAAGGACAGGTCAGACTGTCACGTCACACCGCAAACCACGGAAATGTGGTTGTTGTTCGTCATGACAATGGATTGGAAACCGTCTATTGTCACAACGCACAAAACCTTGTCAAGGTTGGACAACACGTGAAAGCCGGTCAGACCGTCGCCATCGTTGGCGGTAAAAACGGCAAGACCTTCTGTACCTTTTATATAATGGTTAATGGTGGACGCATCAATCCGGAAACCATCCTCGACGTCAACTCCCACAATTTGCGCCGCAGCACATTGCTCTGTCGCAACAAAGGTTCCTATGTGGAAGTAAGCAACGCCGGAAGCAAGTCGGACAAGGGAAAGACACAAATGGACGCCAAGGACATCGACAAGAATCCTTTTGAAAAGAGCAACGAGTACAAGATGAACCTCGCCCATTTCAATCCGGGCGAATGGAGCTATCCTCTTCCAGGGAGCAAGGTCATCAGTCCGTATGGTGGCAAGCGCCGTCACTCGGGTGTAGACATCAAGACGGTGCCCAACGATAAGATTCTCGCCGCTTTCGATGGCAAGGTGACCATGTCGGGTCCCTACTTCGGTTACGGCAACTGCATCGTCATCAAGCACGCCAACGGTCTGGAGACACTCTACAGTCACCAGTCGAAAAACATGGTGAAAGTAGGTGACATGGTCAAGGCCGGACAAGTAATCGGTCTTACCGGACGCACTGGACGTGCCACTACAGAGCATCTGCATTTCGAAGTGAAGTTCATGGGCAAGCGTTTTGACCCAGCCGTCATCTTCGACCATCTGAACCGCTCCTTGAAACAAGACATGGTGGTTTTCACCAAGAACGGAAACTCCGTGAACATCAAGAGCCAAAAGAACTATTACGCTCAAGGAAAGAAATAATCAAGAACCCCACTATGATAGTGGGGTTCGTTCTTCAATAAAAACGGGGATGCAGCTTGATGGGCTGCACCCCCGTTTTATGTGTCTTCAAGCAAATCATTTGCCTTTATGACGGTTGGCACGTTGCTCGCGGTATTTCGCCTTCTGACGAGCCGAGCCACTGCCATGCGCACCGGTGATATACTTTTTCTTTTTCGCTTTGGTTTTCACCTTGTCGCTCTGAGGCCCTCCTTTGGGTGCGCCACGAAAGACGATGCCTCCCTCAATGATATCATCTATATCTGCCATAAATGTCTATATGTTTGATTAATGGTGGAACAAACGAACACCGGTGAACGCCATCGTGATGCCGTATTTGTCGCAAGTCTCAATGACATTGTCATCACGAACGGAACCACCAGCCTGGGCAATATACTCAACGCCACTCTTGTGGGCACGCTCAATATTGTCGCCGAAGGGGAAGAATGCATCGCTGCCCAATGCCACCTTGGTGTTCTTGGCAATCCAAGCCTTCTTCTCTTCCATGGTCAGCACCTCTGGCTTTTCGGTGAAGAACTGCTGCCAAGTACCATCGCGGAGCACATCGTCATGATCCTCAGAGATGTAGACATCGATAGTGTTGTCGCGGTCGGCACGACGAATGCCTGGAACGAACGGCAGGTTCATCACTTTCGGATGCTGACGCAGCCACCAGATGTCAGCCTTGTTGCCAGCCAAGCGAGTGCAGTGGATACGGCTCTGCTGACCGGCACCGATGCCGATGGCCTGACCGTCCTTCACATAGCAAACAGAATTGCTCTGAGTGTATTTCAAGGTGATGAGGCTGATGATGAGGTCACGGATAGCCTCGGGAGTGAAATTCTTGCTCTTGGTTGGAATATTCTCGAACAACTTCGGATCGTCCAACTTCACCTCGTTACGACCCTGTTCAAAAGTGATGCCGAACACCTGCTTGTGCTCTATCGGAGCGGGAACATAGTTGGGATCAATCTTGATGATATTGTAAGTGCCCTTACGCTTAGCCTTCAATATTTCGATAGCCTCCTGTGTAAAGTCCGGTGCAATCACGCCATCACTCACCTCCCGCTTGATGAGGGTTGCGGTGGCCTCATCACAAGTGTCGCTCAAAGCCACGAAATCGCCATAAGAACTCATACGGTCGGCACCACGAGCACGAGCATAAGCACAAGCCAAAGGAGACAATGGAATCTTGACATCATCGACAAAATAAATCTTCTTCAGCGTATCGCTCAAAGGCAGTCCAACGGCAGCACCAGCCGGAGACACATGCTTGAAACTGGCAGCAGCAGGCAGTCCTGTAGCAGCTTTCAGCTCCTTGACAAGTTGCCAAGAGTTGAGTGCATCAAGAAAGTTGATGTAGCCAGGACGGCCATTCAACACTTCGATTGGGAGTTCGCCCTCTTCCATGTAGATGCGAGAAGGCTTTTGGTTCGGATTGCATCCGTACTTTAATGCTAATTCTTTCATATCTGTTTTGAAATGTTATTTTCTTCCCTAAATGTTACAGTTCGAATTTATAACCCACAGTCAAGGTGAAATACCGGTTATGGGCATAGTCGTCAAACTCTTTCTTGAATGTCTTCAGCAGTCCATAGTTGTAACGGGCGTCAAGCACGACATTCATATATTCATAGGAGATGCCTATAGGAATGGAAAGGTCTACCCGATTGGTCTGAGGCTTGATGCAGCCATTGATTGGTTGACCATAGGTATATTGTGGAACACCGTCATCTCCCATGTCCTCGGTAATATTCGACATACGGTATTTCCACTTGGAGCTTAGCAAGAATCCCACTTGCACACCCGCTTTCAGACTCAGGCCTCCTGCAATATAGCCATTCAACATGATCGGCACATTGATGTACTCCAACTTTATACGGTTTTTGTCCATACCCGAAGTCGCCACATTTCCTTTATCATCCTTCAAATCTTCGACATAATCAGGATAGCGACAGCCCAATTCCTGGTAGAACGCTCCAATAGAGAGGGAGAACTCATCTGTGGCACGGTATTCCAATTCACCACCAGCCGTCAATCCTGCCCGATATTTAGAGTCAAGAGAATTTTGTTTTTCACCTATTATATATAGTCTGTCCATTTTGCTGAGATTGGAAACAGACGTACCAATGCGAGGATAAAAGAAAAGTTTGCCCGCCTCGCTCTGTGCCGAACCCGAAAGAGCCGACATCACCAGGGCAACTATAAACATTATTTTCTTCATACGAAACCGTATTTGTGTTCTACGTTTGCAAAGTTAATGTAAAAATCCGAGCCACCGAAACGAATGCATATATTATTTTTCACTCATTTTGTTCCGCCCCGCCTCAGAATCCATGACCAGCCCTTTGCTTTCGCCTTTATAAATGTTAAAAATTAGGGTTTAGTCGAAAAAGTCTTGAGAAAAATTTGTCCGTTAAGAAAAAAGCCGTACCTTTGCACTCGCAATCAAGCAACGAGCTGATTGAAACAATAATTGGGATATGGTGTAATGGTAACACTACAGATTCTGGCCCTGTCATTCCTGGTTCGAGTCCGGGTATCCCAACACAAGCATCTCAAACGAGATGCTTTTTTTGTTTTGGCGACAAATGAACGAGCCGTCAACCCGTGGTCGCCGAACACAAGCCAGAACGACAACATTTCATGACGCCCTGAAATGAAAAGCAGACAGAGAGAGAGAAGTTTTTTAAAGAGTTGTTTGACTCTTGCTACAGCAGACTATACTACATCGCATACGGCATCCTCAGTGATTCTGACTTGGCTGAAGATATCGTAGAGGAAACCTTTGTACTACTTTGGGAAAAGAAAAAGACGGACACCGACATGCAAGCCGTCAGCTATTCCTACCTCGTCTCGATGGTGCACAACGCCTGTCATGATCATCTGCGCCACACCCTCGTGCAACAGCGTTTTGCCGATTTCTACATCAAAGCCCACACCGAAGGCTACCTCGCCGAGGATGACCTCAGAGAAGAACGACTTGAGAAAATCAGCAAAGTAAGGGAGAGCATGCCGGAGAAAACCCGACACATCATGGACTTGTGCTATTTCGAGAACAAGAAATATGAAGAGGTGGCGGCACTGACCGGCTTGACCAAAAACGGCGTGCGCAAACAAATGATCAAGGCTTTGGGCATGTTGAGAGCCGCCTTTAACGTTAATAAACCCAAAAGATAATACCCCATTTCCTTTTCTTCACGTTAATAAAGTATATATGAAACAATACAACAATTCCACCAACAATATGGACGAACAGGCATTCGAAGACATGGAAATGGTTCAGAATATGTCTGACGAACAGCTATCAAAACTGATGGCTGATGAAGAGAGAATGTCTGACTATGAACTGCTGGCAGGATACAAGGAGGCAGCCACACGGGCTGTCGGCAAAAAGCCTCTGCCTCAAAAGATATGGAACAGGGTGGCACGCCGCACCGGAATTGCCAACAACACAAGCACCACCCTATCCACCAAGACCATCTGGAGTCTGCTGAGTGCTGCAGCAGCCATCGCCATTTTAATTATCGCCTTCGCTTCCTATCGGCAGAGCTTTGCTCCGGAATCGAAAAGACCGCAAGTGGCCACCAGTCATGTAGCCAAGAACGGGAGCATGGTCGTTTGCCAAGCCATCCACACGCCTCAAGAAGTGGTCATCTACAGTCGTGGAGAATCCGTCCGACAAGCTGCCGCCGGCAACCATTGGGGAGAAGCGACATTCACCTCGACAGAGGCCGATTTCTCCAAAGTCACGTCGAATGACATCTCCGCAGTGAAGACCATCGTCATTCCCCGTGGCAAGCTCTACAAAGTGACTCTTTCCGATGGTACGGAAGTATGGCTCAATGCTGATAGTCGTCTGTCGTTTCCCGCCAAGTTTACAGGAGAGAAGCGACAAGTGGAACTGGTGGGAGAAGCCTATTTCAAAGTGACCAAAGATGCCCGCCACCCATTCTTCGTGAAGTCGGGCAATGTCTACACCAAAGTGCTGGGCACGGAGTTCAACTTCCGTTCCTATGGCAATGCCGCCCCGGAGGTTGCTTTGGTCAAGGGCTGTGTGCAGGTCAACGATGTGGCAAGCAACAGAAGTGTGAAACTCGCACCCGGCCAGGCCGCGACCATCGAGTCCAACAAGATTGCTGTCAACACCATCAACACAGAATATTACACTCAGTGGAAAGAAGGAGTCTTCTATTTTGACGACGCCTCATTGCTCGACATCCTCAAGGAATTGGGCAGATGGTATAATGTCGGCATCGAGATAGAAGACACCAAACTGGCCAACTATACCCTTCATTTCATTGCCAACCGCGACGAGAGCTTGGAACAAATTGTCAGCGACCTCAACTTCTTCAGTTATCTCAATGTAAGCAAAAAAGGAGATAAACTTATCATTTCAAGTAAAAAAGTAAAGAAATAAGGGACTTTTAGTCTTTTCTTCTCGTATCTCATATATAGGTAGATAAAAACTCAAACCTTTATTTATATGAGAGAGACAACGAAAAGAAAAGAAAACCGGCACGTGTTTGCCTTGCTCTTAGCCTTGTTTTTCATGCTATTTGCAAGTGGACAGTTATATGCCCAGTCGAGCGGGAACCCTGTTTCCGTCAAGTGTGAAAAAGAGTCGCTTGCGGCTGTTCTCAAGACCATTGAGAAGAAATCCGACGTGAAAATCATGTTCACTTTTGAGGAAGTGAAACCTTATCACGTGACCATGAACGTGACCAATGTCACTGCCGAACAAGCTGTGAAAACGGCTCTTGACGGAACGCCACTCACCTACAGAGTGCGCCAGGAAAAGAGTGCAGTCATCATGGTTTCTAAGAATGCCACAGCAAAACTGCAGCCCAACAAGCGCCCTGGCTTCCACACGGTGAGAGGAAAGGTGGTGGACAACAACGCCGAACCACTGATCAATGTCACCGTCATGCTGAACGAGACAAAAAGAGGGACCATCACCGATGCCAATGGCGAGTTCATCCTTTATGTGCCGGACAATAAGTCCGACCGCCTCACCTTCCGCTATCTCGGCATGTCGAACGTGGAAAAGAGAATCGCTGCGGGAAAAGACGACATCGACTATGGTCGAATCGTGATGAGCGACGACAAGAGCGTGTTGTCCGAGGTAGTGGTGACAGGTGTCTTCAACAAGCCCAAGGAGAGTTACACAGGTGCCGCAACTTCCTTCACCCACAAGCAGTTGGAAGAGGCCGGCAGTCGTAGCCTCATCTCCTCTCTGCAGAACATGGACCCTTCGTTCAACATCGCAGACAACATTTCCATCGGTTCCAACCCTAACAGTCTGCCCAACATCACCATGCGTGGTTCGTCAAGTCTGCCCACCGATGTGCAAGACTTGCAGACAAGTACGGAGAACATGCGTACCGCCAACCAACCTTTATTCATTCTCGATGGTTTCGAGATTACCCTCACCCAGTTTATGGACCTCGACGAGAGCCAGGTGGGCACCATCACCCTTCTGAAGGATGCCAGCTCCACCGCCCTTTACGGTTCCAAGGGTTCCAATGGTGTGGTGGTCATCACTTCGAAGAACATCACTCCCGGCAAGCTCCGCATCAACTACAAGGGAACACTCAGTATCGAGGCCCCGGATTTGACTTCCTACAACCTGATGAACTCCCGCGAAAAACTCATGTATGAAAAGGCTGCGGGACTCTACGAATCATCCAATGCCATCTCAGACCTTGAACTCAAGGACGTGTACAATGCCCGCAAACTGGATGTGGAGCGTGGTGTGGACACCTATTGGCTGAAATATCCAGTCCGTACAGGTGTCGGCAGCCGCCACAGTCTTTCTGTCGATGGCGGTAACGACAATCTGAGATACAACGCCAGCATTTCCTACAACGATGTGGAAGGTGCCATGAAAGGTTCCAACCGTAAGACATTGAACGGCGAGATGTTCTTGCTGTACAAATACAAGAACTGGACTTTCCAGAACCGTCTGACCATCATCGACTCCAAGTCCAACGATTCTCCTTATGGCGACTTCTCACAGTATTGCCTGCTCAACGCCTATTACAGTCCCTATGATGCTGACGGCAACATCCAGAAAGTGCTCGAGGACAGATATTATATCAGCACCGGCCGCCGCAATACGGTATACAATCCGCTCTACAACGCTTATCTTCCACAAAAGAATTCAAGCGAATACACCTCCATCACCAACAACTTTGCTTTGGAGTGGCATATTCTGCCGGAATTATTTGTTCGTGGACAGTTCTCTTATACCAAGACGACAAACCGTTCGGACAAATATATCAGTGCGGACAACACCATGTTTGACAGCTATATCGACGATGACTACAACCGCAAGGGTCGCTACACCTATGGCACAGGAAACTCCCACCAGATGAGTGGACAACTGACCTTGAACTACACCAAGGACTTTGCCGATGTGCACCAGATCTTCGCCGGACTCGGATTCACTTTCGACGAGAGCAAGTCGGAGAGTTATTCAGTAGTCGGCGAGGGCATCTCTGTGCTCAACATGGACTTCCTCGGCATGGCCAACCAGTATCTGAAAGACAGTCGTCCTTCAGGCAGCGAATCATTGTCCCGCGACTTTGGTATGCTGTTCAACTTCCGCTACACCTACGACTCCCGCTATTTCGTTGACCTCAACGGCAAGTATGACGGTTCGTCACAGTTCGGTTCCAACAACCATTTTGCCCCCTTCTGGTCAACAGGTCTCGGTTGGAACATGCAGAACGAGAAATGGCTCAAGGGCAACAAATACATCAACATTGCCCGTCTGAAGGCCTCATATGGTATCACCGGTTCTCAGAACTTCGCTTCTTATCTGTCTCTCCGTACCTATAAGGACAATACAGGAAAGAACACCAACGGATGGACGGGTGTGTCCCTGATGGCCTATGGTAACCCTGACTTGAAATGGCAGAAGACCCGCCAGTTCAACGTGGGTACCGAATTGGCTTTCTTCCAGAACAATCTGAACATCTCCATGGATGTATATAATAAGGTGACAGACAATCTGCTCACCGACATCAACCTGCCTCTTTCCAGCGGTTTCTCCAGCTACAAGGCCAATGTCGGCAAGGTGCAGAACCGCGGTTGGGAACTCTATGTGAACGGCACCGTGCTGAAGAGCCGCGACAACTCCTTCCGTTGGAAGGTCGGCATGAACATGGTTCACAATGTCAACAAGATCAAGGAGATTTCCAACTCGCTCAAGGCGCTCAACGACGAGCTGTCCAGTACCAGCAGCTACAACCCAAGCTTCATGTACAAGGAGGGTGAATCGATGAACACCATCTACGCCGTGAAATCGAAGGGCATCGACCCAAGCAACGGTAAAGAGATTTATGTCAAGGCCGATGGAACTGAGACCTACACTTGGGACTCCAAAGACCAGGTGGCTTGCGGAACTACAGACCCGAAGGTGCAAGGAAACTTCAACACCAACATCTACTGGAAGGGATTCTCGCTGAACATGATTTTCGGCTATCGTTGGGGCGGACACGCTTACAACACTGCCCTTGCCAACAAGGTGGAAAACATCTATCCTTATCAGAATGCCGACCGCCGCGCACTCTACAACAGATGGAAACAGCCGGGAGACGTGGCAGACTTCAAGTCGGTGGAAGATGTGACCAAGACCTATGCCACCTCACGTTTCGTGTTCAAGGACAACACATTCTATGGCTCATCCCTCAGTCTGAGCTACGAAATGCCCAGAAAGTGGATCAGCCACATCGGTCTCGACTATCTGAAGCTGACCGCCGACACAGAAGATCTCTTCTACATGTCGACCATCAAGCGTGAACGTGGAACGAGCTATCCGTTCTCACGGAAATTCGCCTTCTCGCTCACCGCTCGTTTCTAACCCATCCCAGAACACAACAAAACAAAGACAACAATGAAGAAAATCATATATTCAGTATTGGCGCTTTCCGCATTGCTGCTGAGCAGCTGCAATGATTGGCTTGACGTCAGTCCAAGAGAACAAATCAAGTCGGACGAGATCTACAAGACGGAATCCGGCTATAAGAAGGTGCTCAACGGTGTGTATATCGACGTAGTCGACGAGAATCTCTATGGAAAGAACACAACCATGTATTTCCCCGAACTGCTGGCCCGCAACTTCACCATTCCGACAACCGCCGGCACAGAGCACAGCCTCGGAAACTACGACTTCACCTATAGCAGTGTGGAGAGCCTCATCTCTACCATTTATAAGAATTACTACACCGCCATTGCCCAGTTGAACGACCTCATCGAGAACCTCGACAAGCCAGGTTGCAAGTTCACCTACGACAACGACAAGTTGCTCCGTGGCGAAGCTTTGGGCATGCGTGCCTTCCTCCATCTGGACTTGCTCCGCTATTTCGGCCCAGTTCCCGCTACAGCCAGCGACGGCGATGAGGGTGTGCCCTATGTGACCACCGTGACCAACGAGACATCACAGCTGAAGTCAAAGACCTACAAGGAAGACATCGACTGCATCCTCGGCGACCTCAACAAGGCTGAGGAGATTCTCGGCAAGTACGACCCTATTGTCTATCATTCGCTCGACTCGCTGAACCATTCTGTCTATCTCGGCAAGAATGACATGCCGAAGGACGACTGGCAGATGTTCCGCCAAAACCGTTTCAACTATTATGCTGTGCTCGCCGCCAAAGCCCGTCTTTATCATTGGATTGGCGACAAGGACAAGGCTGTGGAATACGCTGGCAAGGTGCTCGACGCCAAGAAGTTTACCTTGGTAAATGGTTCTACCATCGACAACAGCCTTGACATGTTCCAGGAGCAGATTTTCGGATTGAACAATCCCGACCTGCAAAGCATCGTGGATCCACTGTTCGGCGCCAACTCTTCGGCATTGACCCAAACCACGACCTATCTCAACAAGATTTATGAAAGTACGGTCAACGTGAACGACATCCGCTATGCCGGCAATCGCTATTGGATGGAAAAGACACTCGGCAATGGAGCCAAGACCCGCTTGTTCTTCAAATACACCGGCAACGACAACGTGAAAGCCGACAACAAGGTTCCACTCATCCGCTTGGCTGAGATGTATCTCATCATGATTGAAGACAACAGCCTGGAGGCCGCCAAGCCTTATCTCTCTGATTTCCGTGCCGCCAGAGCCCTCGACGCATCCGTTGTGGACAACGCCTTGGCCAACGAGGCAGCTTTGAGAAATCGTCTTGAACTGGAATGGCGCAAGGAGTTCATGGGTGAAGGCCAGATGTTCTTCTACTACAAGCTCCACAATGTGACCAGTTTCACCATGCCCTCAAGATTCACCGTTCCGGCAGGAGGCTATGTGATTCCGAAACCTAAGGGACAGACAGACTTTGAATAAACCAACACAAAGACCATTCATTATGAAAAAGAAACTATCATATATAGCGGCACTCCTCATGGCAGCGCTCATGACCGGATGCTCGGAAAACGAGATGGAGGGATACACCAACGACCCTGCCATCTATTTCCTCAACGGAAGAATCTACAACGACGACGGCACACAGTCGCTCACACAGACCCAGAAAGACAGCATCAACCAGTCGTTCTTCATCTACAATGACGACGTGAAACAGGAAGTGGTCTATGTCTATGTGCGCACCATGGGCATGGTTTCGGACAAAGACCGCCCTATCAAGTTGGTGCAGACCAACACCGGCAAAGAGAATGCCGCCGTGGCAGGCGTTCACTATGTTGCGTTTGACGACCCGCAAGTGGCACAGAGCATGTGCATTCCCGCGGGCAAGACCTATGCCAAGATTCCTATTATCCTGCTGCGCGACAAGAGTCTCCAGACAGAGGAAAAGCGCTTGGAGCTTTCCGTTGCCCAGAATGATTATTTCCGTCCAGGCATCGACGAATACCGCAACTTCATCATCACCACCACCGACTTGGCCACCAAGCCAGCCCGTTGGGACCGCCAGTGGAAATATTACTTCGGTCCGACATTCGGAAGTGTCAAGTTCAAGTTCATCATCAATGCCACTGGCTATACGGACTTCGACAACATCCCGACCGACTACTCCTACCTCAAATGGTTGCAGTCTACCGTGGAGCAGGCATTCTTCGACTACAACAAGGCTCACCCCAACGATCCTTTGAAAGAGGCTGACGGGACACTTGTGACATTCGACTAAACTATTTCATTGACAACTAAAGAAAACATTTATGAGAAAGAAAAATATATTTCTCTGCCTGGCAGCCTCACTGCTCGCAGCGTCTTGTATCGACGACAAGGGCAACTATGACTATGTCAGCGGAGAGTCGGTGATGCCCGTGTCTATCACCGGCATGGCCAAAGACACAACTATCCAGCAAGGCTCCGACTTTGTGCTCACCGCGGGTAAGCACTTCATCGTGAACAACGACGACCCGTCACGCTACACTTACCAGTGGTCGGTGAGCGAGGCTGTCACTGGCGGATTCCTGCCGACAAGAACCTACATTGGAGAGGAAGAGAATCTGAACTATCCCATGAAACTCGCCGTGGGCGACTGGACGCTCACCCTGCAGATTTGGGACAAGAAGCTGGACATCTACACCAAATCACAGATGAGTCTGAAAGTGGTAGCCACTCCGCTCGACAAGGGATGGTATGTGCTGAAAGACCAGGACGGCTATACAGACATTGACTATATCACCGACGGTGGAAAGATGTATGCCGACGTGTTGGCGCCAAGCGGCAACCGCGTAAAGGGCACCGCTGTGAAAATCGCCTACCAGCCTTCACGCTACTATCATGTGAAGAAGAATGCCGACGGCACCTCCACCACCCTGAGCAACCAGAAGGCGCTCCACATTCTCACCACAGAGGATCTCTGCACCTTCAATGCCCAAGACCTGCAACTGTTCAAGACCTTCCAAGACCAGTTCTACACTGCTCCATCGACCTGCAACCCTCAAGACATCGATGTGGCGGGCACAGACTTGAACATGATCAACAATGGCCAGATGTTCGGCATCTACGGCATGAGTTCCAACATCGGCAAATATGGCGGTGCGAAAGTGGGAGACCTGGACATCTATCCCTGCATGCTCAACAATGCCAGCAACGAACTGGTGTGGGACAAGAAGAGCCACAGCTTCTATTCGGGCCGCGCTTCCATGTCCACCCTCACACCTTTCACAGACCCTGCCCCCAACGCTTCCTTCCCGGCATCGCTCTCCGACATGCCCTACGACATGGTGAAGATGACCGCAGGACAGGCAGGCAACTATTCCGGCGACTATGGCTTTGCGCTCATGAAGGGCACCAGCGACGGCAAGTATTACTTGGCGCATCTCCGCTACGACTACAGCGGAAGCTACTCCACCTACCCGATGACCTCATGGCTTGAAGTGCCATCCAACAGCACCCTGCTTCAGAACGACTGCATGGCCACACCGGCATCCGGCGAGTTCGTCTACTACAGTATCGGCAACAAGGTATACACCTACACCAACGCATCGGGTATCAGCGACCGCGACCATCTGCAGCTGACCTTGCCGGAGAACGAGAAAGTGGTCTATATGTTCAACTTCCGTAGCACCTACCGCGACATCTACAACAACCTGGCTGTGCTCTCAAGCACGCCTACTGGATGGACGCTCCGCATCTATGAGCCGGCAGGCATCGACATCGAGGAAATCAATCCGCAGCCCAAAGCCACCTACAGCGGCACAGGCAATGGCCGATATGTCATGTACAGAAACAATTAATAATATAAAACGATGAAAAAACTCATTTTTTCCTTATGGGCACTGGCATGCACGATGAGCATTTCTGCCCAGCAACTGTCCATCATCCAGGGCAAGTTCAATTCGGATGACAACATCCCCAAGATGTCTGTCTACAAAGTGGAGAACTCCAACTGCATCGAGCTTGGCTCTTCCACGGTCGACAAGAACGGAAGATTCGCCTTGGCTTGCAATCCCGAAAAGGAGGGATTCTATGTAGTGGGCCGCAACGACAAAGCCCACATGCAAAGATACATTTTCTATCTCAAGCCCGGCGACAACATCAATTTCAGCATCAACGGTGACAACTGGCAACTGGAAGGCACCAACACACCCGAAAACCAGGAACTGGAGAAATGGCACAAGGCCATCTACCCCATCGAGGCGAAAGCCGTCTACTTCTCCCACAAACGGAGCAACTACAAAGACTTCTTCCCCGAGTTCACCAGCATGCTGCCCACCTTGGAGAAATATCCGAAGGCCAAGACCAAGAACAAGGTGTTCAATGCCGCCTTTGAGGACTTCAAGCACTACAACCTCTGCGACGACGCCCTGATGTTCGTCTACACCCCACGCTCGGCGCAGCCCAAAGCTGCCGACTACATCGACTTCTACAGACAAATGAGTGTCGCAGAACTCAGCAAGAAGCAGTCTTTGCTCGACTATCCTGGCGGTGTGGACATGCTCGCCAATGTGAAGATGACCAACTACCGGGCAGACAAGAGCATCCCCGAAGAAAAACTGCGCGATGCCTACAAGAGTTTCCGCGCCGAGACTTTGAAGGAAATCACAGACCCAACCATCAAGGGAGAGTTCGTATTGAACGGCACGCTCGGCATCAAGACCTATCCTGGCTTGGTGGACTACAACAACAAGTATGGCCAATATCTGGTGAACGACAGCCAAAAACTGCGCATGAAGCAGATTATCGCCAAATATGACAAGAACGAGGCGGGCAACGAGGCTGCCGTATTCAAATTGCCCGACACAACCGGCAAGATGCACTCGCTGACCGATTTCCGTGGCAAACTGGTCTACATCGATTTCTGGGCTACATGGTGCGGTCCATGCAAGGGTGAGATTCCTTATATGACAAAGCTCGAAGAGGAATATGCCAACAATCCCGACATCGTGTTCATCAGCGTGTCGGTGGACAAGGAGGCTGACAAGCAGAAATGGCTCGACATGGTGAAAGAGAAGAACATGAAAGGTCTGCAGCTTTTCACCGGCGACTTGAAGGACCAAGTTTCCGAGCCTTATCACATTGTCACCATTCCCCGCTTCATACTCATCGGCCGTGACGGCAAGTTGATCGACGGCAACGCTCCTCGCCCATCGTCCGACGAGATTCGTCCACTGATCAACTTCAACTTGAAGAAGAAATAAGCCCCTGACACAAGAGACCTAAGGTTTCATATCAAAATCCCGGCAACGCTATTTCACAATCCGAAATAGGTTACCGGGATTTTTATTACTATGCGTTCCATATTTTTTTGACAAGTTTTCAACCATATCGTTCGGCTTTTTCATGATTTTGTATTACCTTTGACGGCACTTAGCAAACCTTTAAAAACATTCACTACCCATGGGAGGTATATTCGGAACCATTTCCAAAAAGAGTTGCGTAGCCGATTTGTTCTACGGGACTGACTATAATTCACACCTGGGCACCCGCCGAGGAGGTATGGCCACCTACAGCCAAGAGAAAGGATTCGTCCGCTCCATCCACAATCTGGAAAGTTCTTATTTCCGCACAAAGTTCGAGTCTTCACTCGACAAGTTTGAGGGCAGCACCTCAGGTATCGGCGTCATCAGCGACACCGACGCCCAACCACTCATCATGAATTCCCATCTCGGGAGATTCGCCATCTGCACCGTGGCAAAGATTGTCAATATCGAGGCGCTCACACAAGAGTTGCTCGACAAGAACATGCACTTTGCCGAGATGTCGTCCGGAAGCACGAACCCCACCGAACTGGTGGCGTTGCTCATCATCCAGGGCAAGACATTCAAGGAGGGCATCGAAAACGTGTATCGCCACATCAAGGGATCCTGCACCATGCTCATCCTCACCGAAGACGGCATACTCTGCGCTCGAGACAGTTGGGGACGCACCCCCATCATCATCGGCAAGAAAGAGGGAGCCTACGCCGCCTCAACCGAATCGACCTCGTTCCCCAACCTGGACTATGAGATAGAGTACAACGTCGGACCGGGCGAGATCATGAAAATCACCGCCGACGGAATGGAACAAATCCGCGAGCCCAACAAGAAGATGCAAATCTGCTCCTTCCTATGGGTCTACTACGGCTTCCCCACCTCTACCTATGAGGGACGGAATGTGGAGGAAGTGAGATTCAAGAACGGCTACAACATGGGAAAGATAGACCCCGTGGAAGTGGACTGCTGCAGCGGCATCCCCGACTCCGGCACGGGTATGGCGATGGGCTATGCCGCAGGCAAGAATGTTCCCTATCAGCGGTGCATCGCCAAATACACCCCGACATGGCCCCGCTCGTTCACACCGAGCAACCAGACCATGCGTTCGTTGGTGGCAAAGATGAAACTGATTCCCAACAAGACCATGCTGAAAGGCAAACGGGTGTTGTTCTGCGACGACTCCATTGTCCGTGGCACCCAGTTGAGAGACAATGTGAAAGTGCTCTTCGACCAGGCAGGACTGAAAGAATGCCACATGCGCATCGCCTGTCCTCCCTTGGTGTATGGATGTCCGTTCATCAACTTCACCTCGTCAAAGAGCGACATGGAACTCATCACCCGCCGCATCATCGAGAAGTTTGAGGGCGACGCCAACAAGAACCTTGACAAGTATGCGACCACTGACTCTCCCGAATACAAGCGGATGGTAGACGCCATCGCCCAGGAGTTGGGACTGACCTCACTAAAATTCAACACCATCGAGCAGCTCATCGAAGCCATCGGCTTGCCCAAATGCCAAGTCTGCACCCACTGTTTCGATGGCAGCAGCCAATACACGCTTGAAGAACAAGCCGACGAATAACTCTCCAAAGACTTCCAATCATCATAGACCAAGCATGATGATTGGAAGTCTTTTTTCATTAACACGCGTCCTTCGATTTTTCTCCCTTGAGATCATTATAGATAGCTCTGAAGAAGGTAACGAGCAGATAAATCGGCATCACCATGATGCCGATGCCCACAAGGATGGTGAGAACTTTGGCCAAAAACAATAATACTGACTCAAACATATCTATCCTCGTTTACGATGATGCAAATATAAGAAAAATTCATGATTCCCCATCAACAAGCGCCAATAATCATCCCATAAAATCCAGATT
>JBNMIE010000001.1:0-105846 GCA_050873125.1 Prevotella sp. | reverse complement strand
GTGAGACGGTATTTCTCGCCATAAACCACGCGCTTGATGCCAGCCTGGATGATGAGCTTGGAACACTCGATGCAAGGGGAGGCAGTGACGTAGAGTGTGGCGCCCTCGCTGTTGTTGGACGATCGGGCGAGTTTTGTGATGGCATTAGCCTCAGCGTGAAGCACATAAGGCTTTGTAAGATTGTTCTCGTCCTCACAGTAGTTTTCGAATCCACTGGGTGTGCCATTGTATCCATCGCTGATGATCATCTTGTCCTTGACGACGAGTGCTCCCACTTTGCGCCGCTTGCAGTAGCTGTTCTCTGCCCAGATGCGTGCCATGCGCAGATAGCGCAGGTCGAGAAGCAACTGCTTGTCGGTGTCGGGTCTTTTGATTCCGTTTCGCTCAAGCAGGGCGTCAATAGTGGGCGCTTGTCCGCGGAAACGGCGGTAAAGTGTCATGGGGTTTTCTGTTCCTCCACGAGAGAGAATCTCGTTGCGGAAACGTTTGGCTGTCTGCCGGTTGAAGATTCCCTCGTGCTTGAACACGCTGAAAGCGTCGGCATCGAGCACTTCTGCCCATTTGTAGCTATAATATCCTGCGGCATAGCCACCCGCCATGATGTGACTGAATTGTACGGTCATACAGGTGTTGTCCAATTGGGGCATGACCATAGCTTTAGCCCAGGCTTTCTTCTCGAATGGGATGATGTCGTCGGTGAAAGGCTCCCGCTTGGTGTAGTATGCCATGTCAAGCAGTCCGAAGCTGACCTGTCTCATACAGCTGTAGGCCACCTCGAAGTTGCGACTGTCGACGATGCGCTTGATGAGCTCGTCGGGCAGAGGTTCACCAGTCTTGTAGTGGAAGGCAAATGTGTTGAGGAAGTCTTTTTCCACGGCATAGTTTTCCATGAATTGTGAAGGCAATTCCACGAAGTCCCACCATACATTGGTTCCACTGAGAGAACCAAAGCGGGTGTTGGCGAACATGCCGTGGAGCGAGTGACCGAACTCATGGAGAAACGTTTCCACTTCGCCTAAGGTGAGCAAAGCCGGCTTGTCGTCAGTGGGCTTTGTGAGATTCATCACCACACTGACATGAGGACGGTGGTTGACACCTTTTCTGTCTATCCATTGCCCCCTGTATTCCGTCATCCATGCCCCACCTTGTTTGCCTTTACGGGGATGGAAATCAGCGTAGAACACTGCGAGATATTCTCCGTTCTCATCAAACACCTCATAGGCCTTGACATCAGGGTGATAGACGGGGATGTCTTTGTTCTCTTTAAAGGTGATGCCATAGAGCTTGTTCGCGAGTCCGAATACTCCTTTGATGACTTGGGACAACTCGAAATAGGGACGGAGCATCTCCGCGTCAATATTGTATTTACTGAGCTTGAGCTTGTGAGAGTAGAAGGCAAAATCCCAAGGTTGGAGTTCGAAATCTTTTCCTTCCATGTCTTTTGCCGTCGCCTCCACTTCTTTCACTTCCTTTTTGGCGGTTGGCATATAAGCCTCGATGAGGTCATCAAGCAGTTTGTACACATTTTTGATGCTGCCTGCCATACGGCGCTGGAGCACATAGTCGGCAAAGGTGTCGTAGCCCAGGAGCTGGGCTGTCTCCCGGCGGATATTGACGAGACGCTTGCAGATGTCGAGATTGCATGTGTCATTGTCATGCGTACACTCCGTGTTGCGTGCCATATACATCTCTTTGCGAAGCTCGCGCTGGGTGGAGTAGGTCATGAATGGCTGCATGCTTGGAAAGTCAAGGGTGAACATCCATCCTTCTTTTCCATGTTCCTTGGCTGTCTTGGCTGCAGCTTCACGAGCCGTGTCTGGCAGACCGTCGAGTTGAGCCTCTTCTGTGATGTGCAGTGTCCAAGCCTTGTTCTCCTTCAGCAAGTTTTGTGAGAACTGCAAGCCAAGCATACTCGCTTCTTCCGAGAGCTTGCGCAATTTCTCTTTGTCTTCCTCGTTGAGCAATGCTCCGCTGCGAACGAATCCATTGTAGCTGTTTTCGAGTAGCG
Organism: Prevotella sp.; assembly: GCA_050873125.1. Classification (GTDB taxonomy): domain Bacteria; phylum Bacteroidota; class Bacteroidia; order Bacteroidales; family Bacteroidaceae; genus Prevotella. The sequence goes on along the minus strand of JBNMIE010000001.1, from coordinate 103,838 downwards.
TCTGTTCTTCAGGGGTGAGGGGGCGATGATGCTCGTATACATGCTTCACACGTTCGAAGAGCTTCTTGTTGAGGCTCACATCATTCTCATGCTTGGTGAGGATAGGACTCATCTTTTGAGCCAAAGCATCCATCTCGTCATTGGTCTCCGAACTGAGCAGATTGAAGAAAACGGTAGTCACCCGGTCGAGCAAGTCGTAATAGTGAGGTCCCTTTTCTTCATGCGTGCAGATAATCGTGTTGTCGAAAGTCGGCTCTTCTGGGTTGTTGACGATGAGGTCTATCTCCTCGTCGTCACGGCGGATGCCTTCGAGCATGGCTTCCTCGTAGTCGCAGAGTTGGATGCGGTCGAAGGGAACCGTGTCGTGTGGAGTGTTGTATGGTTCAAAGAATGGATTTTTCCGTTCTGTATTATTTTCTTTCTCGTTCATGTTTATATTATGTTTGGAAGAGATGTTTATTCTATATGGGTCGTGGCTTCTCTGAGTTTCTTCAAATCAGGTATTTGGTAACCACCCCGGCAGATATTGATGAGCCCCTGCGCTTGCAGTTCGTAGAGATCCGCTGTGAGGGTTTGCAGTCCTTGGTGGAGCTCTTCAGTTAAATTCTTGCGGTTGATGTGAAGGTGTTTGGTCCCATATGGAACAGAGCATCTCTCGGTGATGAATCGTGTGAACCGCTGCCTGAAATTGCTGCTTTGTGGCATCAATATGTCTTGTTTTGCCCGTTGGGCCACCGTAGATATAGTGTTGAGCAGATTGAGCCTGAAGATGGTATAGCGTGCCGTTAGTCGCAACACCTCGTTCTTGTCGAGCGTCAACACATTGCAAAGGGTGAGGGCGCTGACCGTACGGCTCCATTTGTTGTCAATGCCAAACAACCGCTCGGGTTCAATGAAACAGGGCGCACTGATGTACTCCGTAATCGAGTAGTTGCAGGATGTGGTCGTGACAGCAATCTTTCCACTCATCAGATAAGTGAGCTTCTCACATCTTTGTCCATGCTTGTGGATGACTTGAGGAAAGTCGTACTTCTCAAACCCCAGTTTGGTCTGTGCGACAATCTCTTGCAAGTCCCTTTCAGCCATTCCTTGAAAAACAGGAGTGCTGAGCAGCATGTCGTGTGTGGAAGGCGTGGTCATCAGCGGGCAATCTTGGATTGTATGGATGGTGAATACCACACCTTGTTGTTGCCTTTCTCATCAGCGTATATGAAATACGCCATCAGTTCGGGATGCTTTTTGAGCACCTTGCGTGCCTTGTCGAGTCCCATCACCATGAAAGAGGTGGCGAAGGCATCGGCGGTGGCGCAGTTGGGAGCGAGCACCGTTGACGAGAGTATGCTGTGTTGCACAGGGTAGCCTGTTTTCGGATCGATGGTGTGCGCATATTTTTTCCCGCCTTTGTAGTAGAAATTGCGGTAGTTGCCACTGGTGGCCATGGCGATGTCAGACACATTGAGAATGGTCTGTATTTCCTCATTGGTGTTGAGCGAGTCGTCAGTAGGTTTGGTGACTCCAATTTTCCAAGGCACACGTTTGTCACTATTGCCGGAGGTGACGATTTCTCCACCGATTTCGACCATAAAGTTTCTGATGCCTTTACGCTTGAGCATGCGGGCCACCATGTCTGTGCCGAATCCTTTGGCAATGGCGTTGCAGTCGAGCATAACTCGAGGATCTTTTTTGACGATGTGTCCTCCTTGGAGACTCACTTTGTCGAATCCGATAATCTGTCTGAGGCTGTCAACCGTGTGCTTGTTGGGCATGGCTCCATGTTTGAATCCGAACCCCCATGCGTTGACGAGTGGAGCCACAGTGATGTCAAAGGATCCTTCTGTCTGTTGGGATACTTCCTCTGCGAGGGTGAACACCTCGGTGAACAGACTATCAAGTTTCGGGTTCTTGTTTTGGTTGACTTTTGAGATAGTGGATGTCGGGTTGAACATGGAGAGCGAGTTGTCCACCCGCTTGAGCTCTGCCTCAATATCCTCTTTGAGATTGTCGTCGCTTTGATAGCTGACATGGTAGACCGTTCCGAAGATGAATCCCGTGTCATGTTGATAGGGTGTGGTCTTCTGGTTACGCACGATGGCTATGGCGAGGACAACAAGTGCCACGAGGGCAGGCAGTTGCCAGTATAATCTTTTTTGTGTCATACTTGTGTTGTCAAATGTCTATAGAAAGATTGAATGTTGCACCCATACGGCTTCCGCCACTGCGCCCGAATCCCGGCACATACCAGGCATTTCCGAGTGTGCCTGTGTCACCGCTGAGCTTGGCGCGGTATCTGACACTCCATCCGAGGTGTATGGGCCCCCAAATCTTTGCGTCAACCCCGAAAGCTCCTTCGAGCCAGAGGTAATCGGCTTTGATGCCATTTCCTCCATAAGGCGTAGTGCCGCCCCAGACAGGGTCTGTCACGTCGGGCGCACTGACATCGTATTTGAAGTTCGTGTAAGCAAGGCGGCAACCGGCGTAGAGCCTGTAGATGTCATGTTTGTTGCGGAGCAAGTTAAAGTCCATACCTACTCGGGCATACGGTGCACTGGTTTTGTAGTGGATGTTCGTGCCGTCATCGGTGTGGTCGGCACGGCCCAGTCCCAACTCGACGATGGGAAAATATCGGTCTTTGAGGTTGATTCTGAGGGCTGCCTCATATTGACCGTAGTCACTGACCACAGTCATCGCGGCTCCAGCCAAATCTGCCGAAACGGCAAATCCTTTCAGCAGAGCGGTAGTGTCGCGTTCTGCAGTGACGTTCTTCTTTCCCGCTTGGGCCTTGCTGGCGGAAGGGCAGAGGAGAAGGCTAATGGCCAGGATGGAAATATATCTTGAAATGCGTCTTGTTTGCATCGTTGTCTACATTTGGGTCTGAGATGACAATAGAATCTATGGCAGTTCCGGCGTGGCCGATATTGGTCACGGTGTGAAAAAAGGAGGGCGAACAGTCTGTCGACTCGAAGTGCGGCTGGTTGGTTTTGCCCATTTTGACCACTTCGGTGGTTTGGGTTCCGTCCTTTGATTTAATTGTGAACGTCAGCACATCCTCCTCGCCAGCATAGCTCACGGGCAGCGAAAAGGTAGTCACGCCGACGGCCCGGTTGAGCAGTACAGTATCTTTACCGTCACTTTTTCGTGCAGTGGTGACCGTGAGGGTGTCATGCAAGGTGTCGACAATGCCAGTCGCTTTGTAAAGGTCATATTTGGCATAGACCGTATTGTTGAGCGGGCAGTCGATGGTGGTGCATGCTGTAAGGACCAGGGTGGCGAGTGGGATTATTTTCCGCATCTGATTTCCTCCTCAATCTGGTAGTCATTGCGGTTTTGCGAACTGCGGCTCACCAAGTCTCCGATGAATCCTGCAAGGAAGAGTTGTGTGCCAATCATCATCATTGTCAAGGCAATGTAGAAGTAGGGTGAGTCTGTGACTAGACGTTGCGGTATGCCTTGACTCAGCGCCCACAACTTGTCCACGCCAATGATAAAGGCAGAGACAAAGCCAATGAAGAAGACAATGGTGCCGAGAAAACCGAACACGTGCATAGGCTTCTTTCCGAAGTTGCTTAAGAACCAGAGAGTGATGAGGTCGAGATAACCGTTGAAGAAACGGTTCCATCCCATGAATTTGGATTTGCCAAACTTGCGAGCCTGGTGGTGTACAGGCTTCTCTCCGATTTTGTCGAAACCGGCATTCTTGGCCAGGTAGGGTATGTAGCGATGCATTTCTCCATACACTTCAATGTTCTTGACCACTTCACGGCGGTAGGCCTTGAGGCCACAGTTGAAGTCATGCAGGTTGTGTATGCCGCTGACCTTGCGTGCAGTGGCATTGAAGAGCTTTGTGGGGATGGTCTTGGAGAGAGGGTCTCCCTGTTTGCGGTTCTGCTTGTATCCAGACACGAGGTCGTATCCGTCTTCCTTGATCATGCGGTAAAGCTCGGGAATCTCATCGGGGGAGTCCTGAAGGTCGGCATCCATGGTGATGACCACATCGCCTTGGGCTTCCTTGAATCCGCAATAGAGGGCGGGGCTTTTGCCATAATTGCGACGGAACTTGATGCCCTTGACGTGTTCTGATTGTTGGCTGAGGCGTTGGATGACTTCCCAAGAGTGGTCGGTAGATCCGTCATTGACGAAGATGACTTCGTAAGAGAAGCCTTTTTCATTCATCACACGCTCAATCCAAGCGAAGAGTTCTGGAAGAGATTCTTCCTCGTTATAAAGTGGAATTACTACTGTTATATCCATATCTTGTTTCTTTTTCTTTGCTTTTTATAGTTTTTCTGATGCCCGTTTCTTTCGGCTCAGGCTTTTGCTCATATGTTTGTGCGCTTTGTCAGCGCGGCTATGGGGAGGGCAAGAAGGCATCCTGCGAGGATATTCATCGTTGCGCAGTTTATGGCGATGGTGATGGGTTTGATGTCCTCCAACTGGTTGATAATCATTTTCAGGTCGTTTTGACTATAACCATAACTGGTCAGAAGCGCCTTGCCTGCAGGAGCGGTTATGGTGCTGATGTATTGGCTGATGATGAATCCGTGGTCAATGAAAGCAAAATACACATATTGTGCCAAAGCAAAAAGAATGGAGGCATAGAAAAACGTGTATACAGAGAATAACCATGAGCGACGGAATGTCAGCGCACCGCCGATGTTGTCTCTGTAGGAACGTGTCTGTCTTGTCATGATATACGGGATGGCAAGGACGGACACCAACCAAAGCATACTGAATCCTGGAGTGTGGAATTGTGCCACGAAGCATGCGAAACTGATGGCCCACACAACCATCATTTTCAGGCCGGCTATGCGTGCAAAGGCCTTTAGCTGGACCAGAGCGTTTATCTGTTTTGTGTTCATTTTCAAAGAATGCAGTCTTTTGTATAACTGCAAAATTACGTTTTTTATTTCATATATAAGGTGAAGGGGGATTGTTTTTTTATTTTATATCTAATTTTTTGTGATATTTGTATTTAAAAGAAGTTAATAAGGGAAAGTTTTCTGCCGTTTTGCTTGCTCCCTCAAAAAATATTGCTACCTTTGCACCCGCAAAAGTCAAGACGGGTAAGTCTTGCACGGTCAGCTCCCTTCGAATCCTCCAGGACGGGAACGTAGCAAAGGTAGTTGGTTGTAGCGACGCGATGTAAGTAGCTTACCCACCCGCCTCTTTAGCTCAGTTGGCCAGAGCACGTGATTTGTAATCTCGGGGTCGTTGGTTCGAATCCGACAAGAGGCTCAAATATAAAGTGAATTGTTAGTATCTTGAGGGATTCTGATGATTCACTTTTTTCATATACCATAACCATTAAAAACAGACAACTATGAACAGTGATCCAAAAGAGTGCCTGTATTGTCAGAACAATGACACCTTGCACGACTTGATGATTGAAGTGGCTCAGTTGAGCGTATCCCGCGTGTTTATTTTCAAAGAGCAGACCTATCATGGTCGTTGTCTCGTGGCCTATAAAGACCATGTTGATGACCTCAACTTGCTCTCTGACGCAGACCGCAACGCTTTCATGGCAGATGTCGCTCGTGTGACTCGCGCTATGCAGAAGGTGTTTAATCCTGATAAGATCAATTACGGTGCTTATGCTGACACACTCTCTCATCTTCATTTCCACCTCGTTCCAAAGTATAAGGGTGGTCCAGATTTCGGAGGTGTGTTCCAGATGAACCCAAAGAAAGTGTATCTTTCCGATGCTGAATACGAGGAGATGGCAAAGAAGCTGAAGGCTGCTCTTTAAAAAGAAAGATTATAGGGATATAAAAATGGGCAAGTTGCATATGTTTGTGACTTGCCCATTTTTTTGTTTGTGGAAGGTATAGATACGAAAAAACCGTCAAGGCTGAGCCTTGACGGTCGTTTCTCTCATTTTTCAGTTCGAGCTACCGAATTACTTGTTAACAGTTGTGTCAGCAACGGCAGCAGAATCAGCTGTGTCAGCAACAGCAGCTGTATCAGCTACAGAGTCAGTGTCCTGTGCAGGAGCCTGAGCTGTTTTGTTACCACAAGATGCGAAAGAGATAGCTGCGATAGCTACGAACATTAAAACTAATTTTTTCATTTTCTTTGCTTTTTAAATCTGTAAAACAATCATTTGTTTATTAAAACGTTGCAAAGGTAAGTAAATTTTCGATACGTGTATCACTTTTACCCAACTTTTTTTCGACCATTTTTGTAACTATTTTGCAAAGTGTTGTATATCAATAACTTACACATGTTAAACAAATGTTAAAGTTTTGATAGACCCTTGTGGACGATGGATTTTAACACTTTCTTCATACTCATGATAGGGGGACAGAAGAAGTTATTTCCCCTTTTCTTGTGCTTAATCAGATTTTTGCCGTACCTTTGCAGCATATAAATACACATTATTATATATGATAGATTCTTCAGCCTTTCAAGGCAAGACTGCCGCTTACTATACATTAGGGTGCAAACTCAACTTTTCCGAGACCTCAACTTTTGGTCGGATGCTTCAAGATATGGGTGTTGTTGCTGCTGCAAAGGGCGAACCTGCTGATCTTTGCATCATCAACACTTGTTCAGTCACAGAAGTTGCCGACCATAAGTGTCGTCAGGCTATTCATCGTATGGTGAGGGAAAATCCAGGAGCCTTTGTGGTCGTTACTGGTTGCTATGCCCAATTGGAGTCGGAAACCGTCAGCAAGATTGAGGGTGTGGACTTGGTGTTGGGTAGCAATGAGAAAGCCAATCTCATCCAATATCTCAGCAATGCATGGAGTGGAACCAAGGAAGCTGATGGCAAGCATGAGTTTCATTCCGTCAAGACAAAGGACATTACAACCTTTGCGCCCAGCTGTTCGCGTGGCAACCGCACGCGCTTTTTCTTGAAGGTGCAGGATGGATGTAACTATTTCTGTACTTATTGTACGATTCCTTATGCCCGTGGTTTCTCCCGCAATCCCACCATTGAATCTTTGGTCAAACAGGCGGAACAGGCTGCTGCAGAGGGTGGAAAGGAAATAGTAATCACCGGTGTGAACATTGGTGATTTCGGCCGTTCTACCGGAGAAAAGTTTATAGACCTCATCAAGGCTCTTGACCAAGTGGAAGGCATTCAGCGTTACCGCATCAGTAGTATTGAACCGGATTTGCTGACAGACGAGATTATCGACTTCTGTGCTCAAAGTCGTGCTTTCATGCCCCACTTCCATATTCCCATTCAAAGTGGATCTGATGAAGTGCTCAAACTTATGCACCGCCATTACGACACCTCTCTTTTTGCCCATAAAATACATCTGATTAAGGAGCGTATTCCAGACGCATTCATAGGTGTGGATGTGATGGTGGGATGTCGTGGTGAACGGCCAGAGTATTTTGAGGATACTTACGAGTTCCTCAAGTCGTTGGATGTCACTCAACTGCATGTCTTCCCTTATTCCGAACGCCCGGGGACGGCTGCTCTGAAGATTCCATATGTGGTGGACGAACGCGACAAGAAGTTGCGCAGCAAGCGTCTGCTTGAACTGTCTGATGAGAAGACCTATGCTTTCTATGCTGCCCATATCGATCAGGAAGCGGAAGTACTCTTCGAGAAGGCTACTCGAGGCAAGGCTATGCATGGTTTTACGCGGAACTATATACGGGTAGAATTGCCGCCGTCTCAGGCTTCCGAAGAATTGGATAATCAGTTGGTCAAGGTGCGCCTTGGAGACTTTAATCACGACAAGACAGCCTTGAAGGCTATCATTGAATAATATTGCTCTATGAAAGTAGCTATCGTTATTTTGAATTGGAACGGATGTAAGATGCTGGCCACTTATCTGCCCAGTGTCGTGGAATATTCGCGGGAGGACGCAAAGGTCATTGTGGCAGACAATGCTTCAACTGATGATTCCCTCAGTTTCCTGCATACTCATTTCAAAGATGTGGATATTATCCGTTTGGATCGCAATTGGGGATTTGCTGAGGGCTACAACAAGGCTTTGGCACAAGTGGATGCCGATTATTTTGTCTTGCTGAATTCCGATGTGGAGGTGACCCACCATTGGCTTACTCCCTTGATAGAGTTTATGGATGCCCATCCGGAAGTGGCTGCATGCCAACCGAAACTTTTGTCTGAGAAAGACAAGGACATGTTTGAGTATGCGGGAGCTTGTGGTGGCTTTCTTGATAAATATGGTTATCCCTTCTGCCGTGGACGCATCTTTGAGTCGGTGGAGGAGGACGATGGTCAATATGACTACCGGCAAGAGATTCTTTGGGCTACAGGCGCTTGCCTGATGATTCGAGCAGAAGACTATCGCAAGGCTGGCGGCTTGGATGCCAAATTCTTCGCCCATAACGAGGAGATAGACTTGTGTTGGCGACTGCGGTTGATGGGCAGGAAGATATTCTGCATACCGGAGAGTGTGGTCTATCATGTGGGAGGTGGAACGCTTCCTAAAGGAAACCCACGGAAGACCTATCTTAATTTCCGCAACAACCTGTTGATGCTCTATAAGAATCTACCAGAGCAAGAGTTGCGTCCCGTGTTGAGGATGCGCTGGTTCTTGGATTATCTGGCAGCGTTTCAGATGCTTGTCTTAGGTCGCAATTGGGGAGACTTCAAGGCTGTGCTCAAAGCCCGTCACGACTATCATGTCATGCGCAAAGACTATGTGGAAGTGCGTGCCCAAATTCAGAAACATCGGAAGTTGAAGCACATTGCTCAGCGCAGGTCTTATTCGATTCTTTGGCAATACTATGTGAAAGGCATCAGAAAATTTTCAGACTTGCATTGACAAGTCCCTCTTTGAGGCTGTTATCATTAAATGAATGTCAGTTAAATAAAAAGTGGCGAACCAATTATGGTCCGCCACTTTTTATTTAGAATCTGTTGTCGATGTCTTAGAGGATAGTCTTCACAGCCTCGAGCATACCCTTCTCCTGGATGAGGTCGAGGTCTTTCTTCACAAGCTCTGTCAAACCTGGAACAGTCTTGTTGAGGTCTTCCTTCCAGATGTAGTCGAAAGCGAGAACGCCTTCAGCAACCTTCTGTGTGTCACCTGTAGCCCAAAGTTCCTGGAGCTTGTCGATGATCTTCTGGTCGTCCTGAGGCTTGATTTCTGCGCCGTCAGCACGCTTGCCACCCTTGTAGTATGTGATGATGGCAGCCAAACCGAATACCAATCCCTGTGGGAGTTCGCCCTTGCGCTGGAGATAAATCTTCACGCCTGGAAGGTCACGAGTCTCATATTTAGGGAATGAGTTCAGCATGATGCTGGTAACCTGGTGATCAACGAATGGGTTCTCGAAGCGCTCCAATACGTCGGAAGCGAACTTCTGGAGTTCCTCCATAGGCAGGTCAAGAGTCTGCATGAGCTCTTCGAACTGTACCTTGTGGATGTATTTGCCGAGAACAGGATGCTCGCAAGCGTCGCGGACGATGTTCACACCGCTCAAGTATGTTACAGGGCTCAATACTGTGTGAGGGCCATTGAGCAATGTCACCTTGCGTGCGTGGTAAGGCTTCTCATTGTCTGTGATGAGCACGTGGAGACCAGCCTTGTGTGCAGGGAATTCTTCCTTCATCTGCTCTACGGTCATGTTCTCTGCCTTCTCGATTACCCAGAGGTGGAAGCACTCAGCCTTTACTACGAGGTTATCCTTGTAACCTACAGTCTGCTGGATGTCCTTGATGGTGTCGCGTGGGAAACCAGGAACGATACGGTCTACGAGTGTAGCGCATACGAAGCAGTTGTCTGTGAACCATTTCTTGAAGCCCTCATAGTCAGCACCCATATCCTCTTTCCAGAGTTCGATATACTGATAGATGCACTCCTTCAAGTGGTGACCGTTCAAGAAGATGAGCTCGCAAGGCATGAGAATCATACCCTTTGTAGGATCACCGTTGAAGAACTTGTAGCGGTGGAAGAGCAACTGAACGAGCTTGCCAGGATAAGAAGAGGCAGGAGCGTCAGTGAACTTGCAGCTGTCGTCGAAGGCGATACCAGCCTCAGTTGTGTTGGAGATGATGAAACGCATCTCTGGCTGCTCAGCCAAAGCCATGAAAGCCTGGTTCTGAGAATATGGATTCAGTGCGCGGCTTACCACGTCTACACGCTCCAAGGTGTTGACAGGCTGTCCGTTTTCCTTACCTTGAAGATTGACGTGGTAGAGACAATCCTGTCCGTTCAACCAGTCAACCATACCCTGAGCCAAAGGCTGCACGATAACTACAGAACTGTTGAAGTTGGTTCTCTGGTCCATTTTCCAGATAATCCAATCAACAAATGCACGGAGGAAGTTACCCTCACCGAACTGGATAATTCTTTCAGGAGCTGTGCTCTTTGGCGCAGTTCTCTTGTTTAGAGATTTCAATTGTTCCATAATAATGTTTATACTTAAATTTGTTTCTATTTTTCTTTTGCAAAGATACCTTTTTCTTGGTAATCTGAGCCTATAAAACGGAAATATTTTTACGCAAAGGTTTACGTTTTTTACATTGCGAAGACATTGAAGCCTCCGTCGACGACTGCCACAGTGCCTGTGACGAATTTTGACGCGTCACTCATCAGGTAATGGATGGTGCCGCAGAGTTCTTCTGGTTCGCCCATACGGCCGAATGGCGTCTGGCGAATCACGTCTTTTCCTCTTTCCGTATATGTTCCGTCCGGGTTGGTGAGCAGGGAGCGGTTTTGTTCGGTGATGAAGAAACCTGGTGCGATGGCGTTGACGCGAATGCCCTCGCCAAACTTCTTGGCGCATTCGGTAGCCATATAGGCTGTGAAGTTGCTGATGCCGGCTTTGGCTGCCGCATAACCACACACACGGGTCATGGGGCGGAAGGCTGCCATGGAAGAGAAGTTGATGATGGCTCCCTTGCCTTGCTTGGCCATGGGCTTCAGAAACACTTGGGTCGGGATGACGGTTCCGGTGAGGTTAAGTGAGAGCACTTTCTGGAACTCATCGGCTTTCAAGTCGAAGAAAGTCTGGTCTGGAGCGATGGTGGCTCCCTTCATGTTGCCGCCGGCAGCATTGAGAAGCGTGTCGATTCGTCCATATTTGGCAAGGATATCCTCACAGTTCTTTTCCACCGTGGCTTGGTCCATCACGTCGGTCTTCATGAATTCGCATGCCCCGCCGGCCTTGACGATATCTTCCACGATTTCGTGTCCCACCTCTTCCTTGCGTCCGAGGATGATGACTTTGGCTCCGTTGAGAGCGAGATATTTTGCGATGCATCTGCCGAGCACGCCTGTGCCGCCTGTGATGACGGTCACATTGTCTTTGATATCAAATAGATTTTGCATGACAGTTGTTTTGTTGTTATTGGAGTCGGATTTAGTAAAGTCCGGGTTGTTTATATTCGATGCCCAGTTCTCTGTCTACAGTGGCGAGGATGCCCTGCACCTGTCCCATGGCAAACATGCGGCCAAGGAATGAGTAACCGGCATTGTAGCCACGCTTGTCGTCGCCAAGCATTTCCATGCCGTGGTCGACACGCATAGGCAGCTGTGGATTGGTCTTCTCGAAGATGCGTGCCAATTCGATGAGGTCAGCGCGTCCTCCAAGATGGGATGCCTCGGTGAAGTCTCCGTTGGGGAACACATAGCAGGAGCGCAGGTGGACAAACCATGTGCGGTTGGCATATTTGCGCGCCAAAGCCACCACGTCGTTGTGGGCACCGGCGGAAAGTGAACCAGCACAGAATGTCAGACCATTGTGCGGGTTGTCCACTGCCTTGAGGAACCATTCGATGTCCTCGTCGCAGGTCACGATGCGGGGCAATCCGAGAATGGGGAATGGCGGGTCGTCGGGATGCACACACATGTTCATGCCATATTCCTCACAAGTGGGCATGATGGCGCTGAGGAAATAGCGCATGTTCTCGCGCAGTTGGTCTTTGTCTATACCTTTATATAATGCGAGCAACTGTCGGAAGAGTTCCACTGGATGCTCGTCGCCCTCCTTGATGTTTCCGCTTACAAAACCTTGTGTTTTGACGATGATGTTCTCCACCAACTTGTGGTCGTCTTCCGGCGTCATGGTCTGTTTCAGTTTCTCCACTTCAGCGAGCACCTCGTCGCTCCAGTCCTTCTCCGCACCCTCACGTTTGAGAATGTGGATGTCGAAGTAGGCAAACTGTGCATGGGAGAAATACAGGTTGGTGGTGCCGTTCTCGTTGGGGTGGGCGAGGTCAGTGCGTGCCCAGTCGAGCACGGGCATAAAGTTATAACAGATGGTGTGTATTCCTTCCTCTCCCAGATTCTTGAGACTCACTTTGTAGTTCTCGATGAGTTGGTCGCGGTCGGGTCCGGCATATTTGATGCTTTCGGACACGGGGAGACTTTCCACCACAGACCATCTCATGCCGTAGCTCTCGATATAGGTCTTGAGGTCATGTATTTTCTCTCGTGTCCAGATTTCTCCGTTCGGCACATCGTGCAGGGCGGTGACGATGCCTTGCACGCCTATTTGTTTCAGCATGGCAAGTGTGATTTTGTCGTTCTTGCCAAACCATCTCCATGTTCTTTCCATAGTTTTTTGAAGTTTTGGATAGGTAATTATATTGTCTATAAGTGTGTCATAGCTTTTCGGCGAGATATTTGGCGGTGTAGCTGTCGGCGCATTTTGCCACCTCCTCGGGAGTTCCTGCACAGACAAGGTTTCCGCCTTTGTCGCCACCGCCCGGTCCCAAGTCTATGATGTAGTCGGCACATTTTGCCACATCCATGTTGTGCTCAATGACGAGGATGGTGTGGCCTCGGGCAATGAGGGCGTCGAAGGCGCTCAACAGGCGCTTGATGTCGTGGAAGTGAAGACCGGTGGTCGGCTCGTCGAAGATGAACAGGGTCGGGTCTGCCTTTTCCTGTCCGATGTAGTAGGCGAGTTTCACACGCTGGTTCTCTCCACCAGAGAGGGTGGAGGAGTTCTGACCCAACTTGATGTAGCCCAATCCCACATCTTCCAATGGCTGCAGTTTCTTGGCGATTGATTTTTGGTTGTGCTCCGTGAAGAAGGCTATCGCCTCGCTGACGGTCATGTTGAGAATGTCGTTGATATTCTTGTCGGCAAATCTCACCTCGAGAATCTCTTTCTTGAAGCGCTGTCCATGGCAAGCGTCGCATTCCAGCACAAGGTCTGCCATAAACTGCATCTCCACCGTGATGACACCGGCACCCTTGCATTCCTCGCATCGTCCGCCTTCCGCGTTGAACGAGAAATACTGTGCCGTGAAGCCCATCTGTTTGGCGAGCGGCTGGTCGGCAAACAGTTGCCGGATCATGTCGTAGGCTTTGAGATAGGTGGCAGGGTTTGAACGGGAACTCTTTCCGATGGGATTTTGGTCGACAAACTCCACCGACTTGATGGCCTTGATGTCGCCTTCCAGTGATGCATATTCACCGGGAGTGTCTGCCACCATGTCGAGATGTCTGCGCAGGGCGGGGTAGAGGATGCCCTTGATGAGGGAACTCTTGCCCGAACCGCTCACTCCGGTGACCACGGTCATCACGTTGAGCGGAATCTTCACGTCGATGCCCCGCAGGTTGTTCATGCGGGCACCCTTCACCTCGATGGCCATGTTCCATCTCCGGCGGCTCTTGGGCACGGCTATCGACTCCTTGCCGAGCAGATATTTCACCGTGTAGCTTCGTGGGTTGGTCTCAAGGCTTTGGGGAGTGATGTCCTTGGCGTTGCCTTGGAAAACGATTTCTCCGCCCAGTCTGCCTGCGTCCGGCCCGACATCTATCAGATAGTCGGCAGCCCGGATGATGTCCTCGTCATGTTCCACGACAATGACCGTGTTGCCCACGTCTTTCAGTTCTTTAAGCACATGGATGAGCAGGTCGGTGTCGCGGCTATGGAGTCCGATGCTTGGCTCGTCGAGGATGTAGAGCGGTCCGACGAGTGGACTTCCCAACGAGGTGGTGAGGTTGATGCGCTGGCTTTCGCCACCACTCAATGTGTTGGAAGGGCGGTTGAGGGTGAGGTAGCCCAAGCCCACTTCACAGATGAAGCCCAAGCGGGAACGTATCTCTGTGAGCAGTCGGCGGGCAATGTTCTCCTCGTGCTCGGTGAGCTTGAGGTTGTCAAACCACTCCTTGAGTCTGTAGACAGGCATCTCCACCAGATCGCTGATGCTCAGTCCGCCCACCTTGACATAGTTGGCCTCTTTTTTGAGGCGTGTGCCATGGCAGTCGGGACACACGGTGCGTCCACGATAGCGGCTCATCATCACACGATACTGAATCTTGTATTGGTTGTCTTTCACCATTTGGAAGAAGGCGTCGATGCAAAACTTGTTGGCAAGGCTGCGCCGTTTCTCTGAGGGCAGTCCGTGCCAGAGCATGTCCTTCTGTTCTTGGGTGAGTTTATAATAAGGTTCGAAGATAGGGAAGTTGTCGGTGGCTGCCCTGCGGCAGAACTCGTCTTTCCACGACTTCATCTTTTCTCCGTGCCAACACTGCACACATCCGTCGTAGACACTGAGTGTGGTGTTGGGAATCACCAATTTTTCGTCGATGCCTATCACTTGGCCGAATCCCTCACATGTGGGGCAGGCTCCGGCTGGTGAGTTGAAGGCAAACATGTTGTCTGACGGCTCCTCAAACTGGATGCCGTCAGCCTCAAAACGGGTGGAGAAATCATAGGGAATATTGGCGGGCAGCAGAAGCAAACGGCAGACACCGTCGCCTTCATAGAATGCGGTTTCGGCGGAATCTGTCAGTCGGGAGATGCTGTCCTGTGTGTGGTCCACCGACATGCGGTCGATGAGCAGCCACACCTCTTCCGGTTTTGTGTCCGCAAGCCGGGAGTCTTCCAGAAAATCCTCAATGCGCACAAACTCGCCTTTGACAAAGATTCTCACATAGCCCTGTTGCAGTTCCATCTCCAACTGCTTGTGGAGTGTGCGTCCCTCGATGACATGCAGCGGGGCGAGAAGACAAAATTTTGTTCCCTCGTCGAAACTGAGCGCCTTGTTGACCACATCTTCAGCGGTGTGCTTCTTCACTTCCGTTCCACTGACGGGAGAGAAGGTACGTCCGATGCGGGCATAGAGCAGTCGCAAATACTCGTAGATTTCCGTCGAGGTGCCCACAGTGGAACGTGGGTTGCGAGAGATGACTTTCTGCTCGATGGCGATGGCAGGCGGCAAGCCCTTGATGAAGTCGCACTCCGGTTTGCTCATGCGTCCCAAGAACTGGCGCGCATAGGAGGAGAGGCTTTCCACATAGCGTCGCTGACCTTCGGCATAGAGTGTGTCGAAGGCCAACGACGACTTGCCAGAACCGCTGACACCGGCTATGGCGATAAACTTGTTGCGTGGTATATTGATGCTGATGTTCTTGAGGTTGTTTACCCTCGCACCTTTTATTTCGATATATCCTTCTTTCATTGTCTTGAGGATCAGCGCAGGTCAATGACTTCGGCTGTTGGGAAGTCTTTAGAGTTGAAGCTGAAAGTGGCGTCGCTCTGTTTGCTTGCCTTGAAGTTGGAGATGTTGATGGTGGTCCAGGTGTTGCCCTGGCGCATCTTCACCTGTTGGGGCTGATAGTTCTTGCCCACGGTGATATACATCTCTTGGATGGTGCGCTGCTTGTTCTGCGCCGTGAGGTGCACATTGTAGGCGCCTCCCTTTTGGGTCAAGCCGAGGGTATAGCCGGTTTGGTAGATGTGGATGAATGTGTAGGGGTTCATGCGCATCTGCTGTGCCTGTGTCGGGGTGTTCACGTTCACCTCGTTCGATTTCTTCATATAGGTCCATTGGGTCTTGCCGTTGAACCATATCATGGCGTCTGCCGTGCGGGCATGAAACTTGTTGCCCTTGATGGCGATGGTGCCCGATGCATTTCCGTATTTTCCGCCCGACATGCTGAAATTGGCTGAAGCGCCACCCTTGCTGCTCACTACGGCAGCGGTCTTGTCGAGAATTTTCTTTGCCTGTGCGGCGTTCTGTGCGTTCACTCCGATGGAGAGAAGGGCAATCAGTGTCGCTAAAAACAATCTTTTCATAGTAATTACCTTTAATTTCTAAATATGACTATCGTGTTGATTGAATATGCGTGAATGGAATGCTGCCTTTGCGACCTTCGGCTTGTCTTACAGTTGGGCAAGCAGCGTGTTGAGGCTGTTCTCGTCTGTGATGAGCACCTCTCTGGGCTTGCCGCCCTGTGCCGCACCGACGATGCCGGCTTTTTCGAGCTGGTCCATGAGTCGTCCGGCACGGTTGTAGCCAATGGAGTAGCGGCGCTGAATCATGCTGGTGGAACCCTGCTGCGAGGTGACCACCAATCGTGCGGCTTCGGGGAAGAGCGGGTCGAGGTTGTGCATGTCCACGGATCCGCCACCGCCCATGCTGTCGCCCATGTCGTCTTCTTTCGGTTCTGGCAGCCACAGAGGCTCCACGGGACCGGGTTGTGCGGCGATATATTCGTTGATGCGCTCCACCTCTGGAGTGTCCACGAAGGCACACTGCACACGTACAGGCTCATTGCCGCAGAGATAGAGCATGTCGCCTCGTCCGATGAGCTGGTTGGCGCCCGGTCTGTCGAGGATGGTTCGGGAGTCGATCATGGCGCTCACCTTGAAGGCGATACGGCCCGGGAAGTTGGCTTTGATGTTACCTGTGATGATGGAGGTGGTGGGTCGCTGTGTGGCGATGACCATGTGGATGCCGACGGCACGTGCCAACTGTGCGATACGGGCGATAGGCATTTCCACCTCCTTGCCGGCTGTCATGATCAGGTCGCCGAACTCGTCGATGATGACCACGATATAAGGCATGTACTCATGCCCCTTGGTGAGGTCGAGCTTGTGCTCCACGAATTTCTTGTTATATTCCTTGATGTTTCTTGCTCCCGCCATCTTGAGCATGTCATAACGGTGGTCCATCAGGGTGCAGAGGCTCTTGAGTGTGCGCACCACTTTGGTCACGTCGGTGATGATGGCCTCGTCGCTGTCGTCCGCCACCTTGGCCATGAAATGGTCGGCGATGGCTGAGTAGACGCTGAACTCCACTTTCTTCGGGTCGATGAGCACGAATTTCAGCTCGTTCGGATGCTTCTTGTAGAGCAGAGAGGTGATGATGGCATTCAGTCCTACAGACTTACCCTGTCCGGTGGCACCAGCAACGAGCAGGTGGGGAATCTTCGCCAAGTCTGCCATGAACACCTCGTTGGTGATGGTCTTGCCGAGGGCGATAGGCAGTTCCATGGTCGACTCTTGGAATTTGCGGGAGTTGAGGATGCTCTCCATCGACACGATGTTGGGCTTGGCGTTAGGCACTTCAATACCGATGGTGCCCTTGCCTGGAATCGGTGCGATGATACGGATGCCGAGTGCCGAGAGGCTCAGGGCGATATCGTCCTCGAGGTTTCTGATTTTCGAGATTCTCACGCCCTCTGCCGGTGTGATTTCGTAGAGCGTGATGGTAGGGCCCACTGTGGCGCGGATCGACTTGATTTCCACGCCGAAATTGCGCAACACCTCAATGATGCGGTTCTTGTTGGCCGTCTGCTCCGCCTCGTCAATATAAGGTTTGCCGTCGTTGTCGTATTTCTTGAGCAGATTGAGGGTGGGGTATTTGTAGTGGGTATACGGCTCTTTGGGATTGATGGGAGTGGACAGCACATCCTCGATGGCGACTGTGTCACCCTTGGCGTGCTCTTCCTCTTTCGCCACTTCCACGTCCATGCCGATGTCTTCTCCACTGTTCTGCTTGTGGGGCTCCGCAGGTTTCTGGGGTGGAATGTGGGTCGTCTCCATCTCGTCGGTGTTGGCAGGTGCGCTGACCACTGCATCTCCCTTGTCGGGGAAGTCTACCGTCTGTGGCGCCGGGTCGTCAAACACTTCCGGGTCAGGCTCCGCCTTTACGGTGGGGCCGGCTGGAGCACTGTCGTAGTTGCCTTCTTCCTCATTGTTCCGTGTGTGGTTGGTGATGGTAAACTTCACCTTGCCGGTGATGAACTTGGAGGGATTGAGCAATTTCTGGATGATGGTGATGGTCTCCGAACTGAGATAGGTGAGGAAACCGATGGCCACGATGAGCAAGATGGCAATCAAGCCCGGTGAGCCAATCATGTTTTCCAAGTAGCGGCAGATGAGCATGCCATGTCCTCCACCGGGGTTGAACACCGAGTCGCTCATCATCGGGGTGACGAACTTGGCGAAGGTCACCGAACTCCATATCATGACGAGCATGGTGCCCATAAACCATTTGAGCAGGTTCACCTTATAGGCATTCATCAGTTGCAGGGCTGCCAGCAACATGAACAGGGGAATCAGAAAGGCAGGAATGCCAAAGCAGCGTGCGACGAAAAAATAGGAGAGCAGGGCGCCCACCGAACCGCACGTGTTTTGGAATACACGGGAAGAATTCTCCACTTCGCCGGGGCGCAGCTTCAGCACCAGACTTTGGTCTGCCGCACCAGTGGAAAAGTAAGAAACGAATGCGATGATTATATAGATTGCGAAGAGCAATAGAACCAAGCCAAGGATGAAATTCACCTTTTCATTATTGAACATGTTCTTGAATCCAACTGCCTCATTGAACGATGACGCTTTTCGCTCTGTCTTTTTTCTTGCCATTATTTAGATTCTTGTTTTATTTTATGCAAAAGTAATTGAAAAAAGTCAGAACTCGCCATTTTTTCCTACTTTTTTTCTAATTTTGCATTCTGTAAGAAAAGATTAATGAAAAAAATACTATACAGCAAGTTTGACAAGAAGCGTATAGCCGCCCTGCCTCGTGTGCTTTTTCAGGGTCGTATCGTGGTGATACTGACCCCCGGCGAGACGAAAAAGGCAGTGGACTATCTGCTCTCCAGTCCCATTCTCGGCATCGACACAGAGACCCGTCCCGTGTTCAAGAAAGGTCAGCACCGCAAGGTGGCCCTTCTGCAGGTGGCGAACAAGGACATCTGTTTCCTTTTCCGTCTCAACCACACCGGGATGACTCCCGACATCATCCGCCTTCTTGAGGATACGACAGTGCCCAAGGTCGGCCTGTCCCTCCATGACGACATGATGTCTCTCCACAAGCGGGCCGAGTTTGTTCCTGGCAGTTTCATCGACCTGCAAGACCTCGTGGGGCAATTCGGCATTCAGGACCTCAGCCTCCAAAAGCTCTATGCCAACATCTTCGGCGAGAAAATCAGCAAGCGCCAGCAGCTCAGCAATTGGGAGGCTGACGTGCTCAGTGAGGCACAGAAAGGCTATGCCGCCACCGACGCCTGGACCTGCATCCAACTCTACGAGGAGTTGAAACGCCTCAAACTGACTGGAGACTATGAACTGGTGAAGGTGGAAGAGCCGGCACCGGAGCAAACAAATTCGTAAATAAAGGATTGAATCAATATATGAACATCTATTTGAAGAAAGGCAAGGAAGAGAGCCTCAAGCGCTTTCATCCTTGGATATTCTCCGGCGCCATAGCCAAGATGGACGACGGAATAGAGGAAGGTGACATCGTTCGGGTGATTGCCCACAGTGGCGACTTCATCGCAGTGGGACATTATCAGATTGGTTCCATTGCCGTTCGCGTGCTTTCCTTCAGCGACATAGCCATCGACGACAACTTTTGGCGTGAGCGCCTTCAGTCCGCTCTCAACATGCGCATCAGCATCGGCATAGCGGACAATCCCCAGAACAACACCTATAGACTGGTGCATGGCGAGGGTGACAACCTGCCAGGACTGGTCATCGACTGCTATGGCGAGACCGCTGTCATGCAGGCTCACAGTGTGGGCATGCACGTGTGCCGTGAGACCATCGCCAAACAACTGGTAGCGGTCATGGGCGACCGCATCAAGAACGTCTTCTACAAGAGCGAGACTACCTTGCCTTATAAGGCCGACCTCGGACAGGAAAACGGCTTCATCTATGGCGGAAGCGACAACAACACGGCTGTGGAGAACGGCTTGCGTTTCCATGTCGACTGGCTCAAGGGACAGAAGACCGGCTTCTTTGTCGACCAACGCGAGAACCGCTCACTGCTCGAGCACTATGCCAAGGGCAAGAGCGTGCTCAACATGTTCTGCTACACGGGCGGCTTCTCCTTCTATGCTATGCGTGGTGGCGCCAAACTGGTGCACAGTGTCGACTCAAGTGCCAAGGCGATAGAGCTGACCAAGCAGAATGTGGAACTCAACTTCCCTGGTGACGAGCGCCATCAGGCTTATTGCGAGGATGCGTTCAAGTTCCTCGACGCTGCCGACGACCGCTACGATCTCATCATCCTCGATCCTCCCGCCTTTGCCAAGCACCGTGCCGCTCTGCACAATGCGTTGAAGGGCTACACCCGCTTGAATGTCAAGGCGTTTGAACGGATCAAGAAGGGTGGCATCCTCTTCACCTTCAGTTGCTCACAGGTGGTGACGAAGGACAACTTCCGCAACGCTGTCTTCACCGCTGCTGCCCAGTCGGGCCGCAAGGTGCGCATCCTTCACCAGCTTCATCAACCTGCCGACCATCCCATCAACATCTACCATCCAGAGGGTGAATATCTGAAGGGTTTGGTCTTGTATGTAGAATAGTTTTAGAACAATACAGATGGAACCACACAAGTTTGTTTCCACAGTGAACGATTTTATCCGCTCCCGCAAGTTGCTTGTCGGGAGCGGACGCTATTTGGTGGCGTTGTCTGGCGGGGCAGACAGTGTGGCACTTCTTTTGCTGCTCAGTGAGTTGCACTATCGTGTTGAGGCTGTGCATTGCAATTTCCATCTTCGTGGCGAGGAGTCCGACCGCGACGAGCGGTTCTGCCGTCAGCTCTGTGACACTCACCACATTCCGTTCCATCTGATACATTTCGACACCCATGCCTATGCCGAGCTCCACAAGGTGAGCATCGAGATGGCAGCCCGTGAGTTGCGCTACCGCTATTTTGAACAGTTGCGTCAAGACATCGGGGCGGACGACATCTGTGTGGCGCATCACCGTGACGACCAAGTGGAGACCGTTCTCATCAACTTGGTGAGAGGCACCGGCCTGCATGGCTTGACGGGCATCGCTCCCCGACGGGGAAAAATCGTGCGTCCTCTGTTGTGTGTGGGTAGGGCCGACATCGAAGACTGGTTGCGCAGTCAAGGGCAGGATTTTGTCACCGACAGCACCAACCTTGTGGACGATGTGACCCGCAACAAGTTCCGGCTAAACATCATTCCCCAACTTCGTGCCATCAATCCGTCGGTCAGTGAAAGCATTGCCATGACAGCCTCTCGTCTCGCCGAGGCAGAGCGGGTGTTTGAACAAGCGTTGGCTGAAGGGCGAAAGCGGGTGGTAGAACCTTTGTCGCCAGCCCGGACATCGAAAGACTCTTTCGCTCCTTTCCGCATTTCCGTTGAGGGCTTGCTTCGTGAGCCTTCACCCGAATATTTGTTGTTCTCTATCCTCCAACCATTCGGGTTCACCTCTTCCCAAGTGGAGAATGTTTCTGCTTGCTTGTTGTCAGAGTCGGGTAGGGAATGGCGCACTGCCACCAGTCAAATGCTGCTTGACCGGGGCTTTTTGTTGGTGGAACCCTTGGAGCCGCAGGCTCCTCGTCCCATGCGCATTCCCGAAGAGGGTTTGTATGTCATCTCTCCCGAAGAGCGTCTGCGCATCAGTGTCAAGCCTTGCGATGACCATTTTGAGGTTATCCGTGACAAGCGGGTGGCGTGTCTTGACGCCAGTCTTGTCAAGTTTCCCCTTACCGTTCGGCGAATAGAAAGCGGCGACCGCTTTGTGCCTTTTGGCATGAAAGGTTCCAAGTTGGTGAGCGACTATCTGACCGACCGCAAGTTCTCCCTGTTCGACAAGCGTCGTCAGCGTGTGGTCACCGATGCAGATGGCAGGATTGTATGGTTGCTTGCCGAGCGTCCCGACAACCGCTTTCGTATTACAGATAAAACCACGAAATGTCTGATTATCAGTTTGGAATAAGTCTTCCAGTGTCCTCATGCCCCCTTTCGTTTCTTGAAACCCTCACTCTTCAAGAAAAGTTTTGCTGAGAATTTGTCATTTTGTCACCTTTATCATATTTCCGCTGATTGTCAATCATTTAGAGGTGGCAGATTACCGTCATTATTTGTCACCATCTTTCACCCTTGAAATGCGTCAAAATAAATCAGAAGCAAAAAGTTCAGCATGGTGCATAGAGTTTGAACTATTTGTTCCACCGCCTTGAACAAAAAGTTCAGTGCCGAGAAACTCATTTGAACTCGCAGAGATTGTATTGTCTGCAAGTGTGTCATGGTGGAAATGTGGCATTTAAGTGATTTGCTGTGTCAATCTTCCAGCCATGCACATCGGTTCTGTAAAAAGTGAAGTCCGCATTCTTGGCACCAACTCTGCGCAAGGATGCGTGCTGCTGCAGCCTTCAGAAAAAGTCGAGAATGGAGACTTGGTCTTCTAAATTCTCCATGATGCAAGAAATATAGAAAAGGGTGACAGATAAAAATCTGCCACCCTTTATCTGCCACCCGCAAATGCTTGTCCTTCAGTGTCTTGGACGCAAAGGTGGCAAAATGACAAATCCCAGCTAAAGAATTTCATAAAGAAGCTGATGGTATGACAGCCCGCATAAACCTTTCTTCTGCCATCGCCATCCCTTCGCAGAATTCTCTATAACTTTTTGCATTTGCCACTTCAATGCCAGTTGTTTATTACTCCAGGAAGTTAAGTGTCTGAAGTTTACGTCTTGCCAGAGGATGACCCTCTCTGTAGGCCATGCGATAGTATTGCTTTGCCTTTTCTACGTTTTTCTCCACACCACGGCCAAACTCCAACGCCTCGCCAACACGATAGTAGGCATAGGGGATGTGACAGCTCTTGTATAGTTCGTAGGCCTTGGCGTAGTCTCTTGGCACACCGTTCGTTCCCTTTCTGTAAATGTCTGCAAGGTTCGACTTAGCAAGGTCGTCATCAAGTTCAGCGGCCTTGCTGTAATACTTTATGGCACGCTGCATATCCACTTCCGCCCCAACACCATCGCAGAAGATTATACCAAGATTATTTAATATCTCCGGGTCGCTCATCCATTCATGGTTAGGTTCTTTGGCTTCTATGCGTAGCATTTCCTCGACAAAATCCTCTGTCCAGCCATAATCCTCGATTTTAGCGTTAGGATTTGTGACAAGCACAAAATTGCGGCGATTGACGTCTGCGCTAAGTTCTTTGTTGTTCTTATCTTCCATAGTTGTTGTATGTTTAGTTGTTAGTCATTATTTTCATTTGTATAAGCCTTTGCGGCTTCAAGATGTTTGTATTTCACCTCGTCGGCAAGCCATTTGGGCGAGAGAACTTTGAATTTGTTGCCGCGTCCAATGATGTAATCACGGAAATCGGTTGTGGGACAAAGATAGTATTCGAAATCCATGTAATCATCTGTCTGCTTTACTTTCCTTTGACTGTTGTGCAATGGCCTGGGGTTCACATCTACAGCCTCATGCCCATAAACCCTCAGCACAACCTTTTCGGCCTTTGTCCCGTCATAGACAATCACTCCGAAATAGTCGGCGAAATAAGCGTTTGCGTCAAAGTCATCGGGCATTGTGAATTTCTCATCTGTCAAATTAACGGATTGTATCTTGTCCAGGGAGAATAAGGAGAAAGAAGGCACGTTCTTTCCATTAATTTCGCGATACAGTCGACCAAGCACATACCATCGGCGGCTGAACATCTTCAAGCAATAAGGCTCAATGACGACATGCGGAGTTGTGATGATAATGTCATATTTCTGATAACCGATGTCAATCTTCACCCCCTTTCGCATTCCTTTCAGGATATAATCGAGTTTCCAACTATTAGATGGTGCTTTCTCCAGCAACACACGTCCATACAAAGCCTTGTTCTCATGTATTTTGTTGCTGATTGTAAGGGTGGACAGCATCCAAGACTGAATAGAGCCATCTTCAAGTACATTCTCATTACTTATATAATAGCAGTATCTATTCGAGCGGTTGCACTCGATGAATAGGCCAAATATATCCGCGATGGCATCCCTGTGTCGGTTGAAAGTGGAGCGAGCCATTTCCACGCCGCCACTTATTTCCGTCTCCACCCAGTCATCATTGATTTCCTCAAACGTCATAGGTCCGAACGTTCGCAGTTCATTAATCAGCCAGATGTATTCTCTGAAGAGTTCTGATGTTTTCATCTTGTGAAGTTTTATGATTCCGGTGCAAAGTTAGCGTGAGGTTGTTCCAAACCGTGGGACATCGAGCAAAAAAGTTTAGATTATTTTCTTTTCGCCACAGTTCTCACCCTTTTGGCCACGACGTGCGTTGCTATCATCATTGGACTCTTGTGGTAAGTTATATGTCAGTTTTATCCGTGGTGGAGGTATCAAGCCGCCACCACGGATAATTAATATTCTCTTATTTCTTGTCCATCACCCTCCACACATAGGCGATGTATGCAAAGACGAAGGGGACGAGCAGGGATACATAGAACATCGTGCAAAGCGTGAACTCGCTGCTGCAACTGTTAGCGATGGTCAAGGAACTTTGCAGGTCGGCGTTGGACGGATAATAAGCCGTTCCTCCCCATCCAGCCACGAGCAGTAGCGACAACACTACCAGCACTACACCGATGCCGGCAGGCCAAATGCCTTGAACATAAGACGAACTCACCACCGTGCGCACAATGCCATAAAGCAGCAGGACGACTCCTGCAATTGTCATGACAGCAAGTGGCCACATGCAGAGATAGTTGTGCAGATACTTCATTGGCTCCATGACGATGGCAGACGTGGTGGCATCGACCGCATAGCCGTCCTTCAGCAGAAGACGGATGAAGAACGCAAGGAAGAGCACGAGGAACGGCACTGCCGCTCCAACAAGGCGCACTCTTCCGCGAGAGCGGATGTTCTCGTCGTCGACATTGTTGATGATGTAAAGCGCCCCGAGAATACGGGCGAGGAACAACACCGCCAAACCAAGCACGAGATTCCATGGGTCGAGGAGTGCGTCAAGGCCAGCCGATGCATTTGCCCAATGGCTTATTACGGGTGCGCCGACATCCGTCAGCGATGCCTTCTCAACGATGAAGTTGGAGCCGTCGAAGAAGGTTGCCACGGCTCCGCCGAGCAACAGTGGACCAAGGATGCCGTTGAGAATGAGGAAAAAACGGTAGGTGCGTGTGCCGAGCAAGTTGCCCTTGCGGTGCTGAAACTCATAGCTTACAGCCTGCAAAACAAACGAGAAGAGTATGATCATCCATAGCCAGTAGGCTCCACCGAAGCTCGTGCTGTAGAAGAGCGGGAATGAGGCGAAGAACGCTCCACCGAAGGTGACGAGCGTTGTGAACGTTATCTCCCACTTGCGGCCTGTCGATTCGAGCACCTTTCGCTGTCCCTCCTCTGTGCCTCCTATGCTGTATACCATTGAGTTAGCACCCTGCACAAAGAGCAGAAACACGAGCAGTGCGCCAAGCAACGACACGATAAACCACCAGTAGTGTTGAAGAAATGTGTATGTCATAGCGATTATTGTTTTAATTAGTTGGATTGATGTTTGCTGATCACCCTGCACATGATGCGCACCTCAGCGAAGAGCAGCACAGTGAAGAGCACAAGGAAGATGAAGAATGTCAGTGCCACGCTGCCCGGCTTTATGTCGGAGACAGCCGCAAGGGTTGGCATCATGTCTTGTATTGCCCATGGCTGTCTGCCCAGCTCAGCCACAATCCATCCTGCCTCGCTCGCAATATAGGCAAGTGGCAGCATGACGATGGCCGCCACATGGAGCCAACGGCGCGACTGCGCGATGTCTCTGCGCCATGCCACATGGCCGATGACGAGGAAGAAAAGCAGCAATAGCGTGCCCACACCCACCATCACACGGAAAGCATAGAAGTTGACGGGAATATACGGCACGAGTTCCGAGCGGTCCTTGATGTAGCCATAGCCGAAGTAGGGCATATCCTTCTTCAGCTGGGTTGCAAGTTGCGGAAGACGCTTGTCAGAAGGGTTGGTGGCTTTCAGCTTGCGGTATTCGGCAAGTGTGGTAATAGCTTGTCGGCCACGTTGCATTTTCTCCTCGGCTGACAGCTCGTGCTTGCCGTCGGGGCGCGTGTAGCCGTTGAGCAAGTTGTTGATGCCGGGCACATAGCCATCGAGCGTATGTGTGGCAAGCATAGAGAGGCCTTTTGGAATGGCTATGCGCAACGGAGCCTCTCCGCCCTTGGCATAGTCGGGCTGCTCAAATGGATTGACGGCAGCCACAGCTGTCAGTCCCACGCCGTTGCCACCATCATACAATGCCTCCATGGCGGCGAGTTTCATCGGCTGCACCTCTGCCACCTTCACTGCCGACGAGTCGCCTGTTGCCATAGTTAGGACGGACGCCACGATGCCTACGATTGTGGATATCTTTATGCTCTCGCGGGCAAGCTGTACATTGCGACGCTTCAGCAGATACCAGCAGCTCACGGCTGACACAAACACGGCACCGATTATCCATGACGATGTGACGGTGTGGCAGAACTTGTCTATGGCGAATGGCGAGAGTGCCACGTCGGCGAAACTCGTCATCTCATTGCGCACGGTGTCGGGATTGAACTCGCAGCCGACGGGATACTGCATCCAGGAGTTGGCAACGAGTATCCACCAAGCCGAGATGGTGGCGCCGAGACCGGTGAGCCAGGTCGAAGCCAGGTGGAAACCGCGCGACACTTTTTCCCATCCGAAGAACATCACCGCCACGAAGGTGCTCTCCATGAAGAATGCCACAATGCCCTCGACGGCAAGCGGTGCGCCGAAGATGTCGCCGACAAACCAGGAGTAATTGCTCCAGTTGGTGCCGAACTCAAACTCGAGGATGATGCCTGTGGCTACACCCATGGCGAAATTGACGCCGAACAGACGCTGCCAATAGACGGCGGCATCACGCCAGAACTGCTTTCCCGTGCGATAGTAGCATGTCTCCATGATGCCCATGATGACAGCTAACCCGAGCGTTAAGGGGACGAATAGCCAATGGTAGATGGCTGTCAGCGCAAATTGCGCCCTTGACCAATCGATTAGCGAAGGGTCGATTGTTAACAACAGATGATTCATAGTATTATTAATAATGTTATTGATTAGAATTATCTTTTGGTAAGCTCGCTTGCCACATAGGCTGCCCGGTCACCGTCATTGGTCTTCTGCCTCAACACGTCGGGAAAGAAGAACAACTTGAGTATGACGAAAATCACGAACAGCTTTATGAGGATTACGGTCCATAGCACGCGCCCAAGGCGCATCTGCCTAAATCCATCGATGTAGAATCGATACACATTATAGAATATGTTGCGTTGCATAGGCGAAGAGTGTTTCTTTTTGGATAAGTAAATATATGGATATTGTAATTATTCCATTTTGTCGCTTGCAAACTTACACAAAAAAGCCGGTATACGCAACTTATTTCAGAAAAAACTTTTAATCCTGAACTTTAGCCCAAAACATTTGTATATTAGAAAAGATATGAGTACTTTTACACTGTGCGAACAATAAACAATAGCAACCATGATTATAGACGAAATAATAAAGTACAACGAACAGTTCGTGGCCAACAAGGGCTACGAGCAGTATCTCACGAGCAAGTATCCTGATAAGAAGCTTGCCATCCTTTCTTGCATGGACACGCGCTTGACGGAGCTTCTGCCTGCCGCACTGGGGCTGAAAAATGGTGATGCGAAGATTATAAAGAATGCCGGCGGACTGGTAATCAGTCCGTTTGACTCCGCCATGCGCAGTCTGCTTGTGGCCATCTACGAGCTTGGGGTGGAGGAGATAATGGTTGTAGCCCATTCCAACTGCGGAGCTTGCCACATGAATGGCGCTGAGATGAAAGAGCTGATGCTCAAGCGCGGCATCCATCAAGACGTGATCGACACCATCGGGCTGTGTGGCATCGACCTCGACCATTGGCTTGAGGGATTCCACGACACGGAAGACTCGGTGAGAAATACGGTGCGCACCATCCGCAATCATCCGCTCGTACCAAAAGACGTCAACCTGCACGGCTACATCATCGACTCCCAAACCGGCAAACTCTCGGAAGTGAAGTAAATGACTTGTTTTCGTAAGTGACTTAGTTAGCCCTCGTAAATGACTTAGATAGAATGTCTAAGTGGCTTAGTTGTCACACGAAAACAAGTCATATAAATAAAGAGATTGAAATCACTATCTGCCGGTAGCCTGCAAATACTCACGTTTTTTCACCTCGTAGTTGGTGAACGACTCCACGTACTTGTCACGGCTCTGCTGATAGAGGGTCTGCGCATCGAGGAGGTCGCTGATGGTGGCGGTGCCTGCCTGATAGTAGTCGGTGTTGAGGCGGAGGTTCTCCTCGCTCTGCGTGATGCTCTCCTTGGCAATGTCCACCTGCTTGTAGGCATCGTTCATGTCGTTCCATGCCTTGCGCATCTTCACCATCAGGAGTTCACTCTTGTCCTGCTTTTCGTTGATGGCATTGGCAAGCTGCAGCTTCTGTCGCTTCATATCGTGCGAGCCACCCCACCAACTGCTGATGGGCACGGAGATGGAGAGCAGACCCACAAGATTGTTTTGCGACTTGCCCAGCGCATTATTAAAAAGGTAAGCCCCTCCAACCGCAACCGTCGGGAGATTCTTGCCCACAGACATCTTGTACTGTAGCTTGTCTGACTCTATCTGCTTGTCGAGAAGCTGGTACTCATTGGTTTGGGCGAGGGATGATTCGGGAGATTGGAAGAGTTGCTGTGGATTCTCTGGCGTCGGAAGATTGAACTTGCTGTTTGCCGATGGTTCAACATTCTTGCTTGTCGTTCCAAATAGATTGGCAACATCAATATCTTCCCCGTTATGTCCCATCATTTGCGCCAGCAAGTCCTTCATGGTTGCCTCAGTGTTCTCCACTTGTATTCTTGAAGTCTTGACCTCGTTCTGCCGGAGTTGCACTTGCAGCAGGTCGTTGCGGTTGCGAACGCCAGCATCCACGGCGGCTTGGGCATCTTTGCGGACGCTCTCCAGTTGGTGGTCGAGCTGGTCGAGAGTGACGAGCTTTTCCTTGAGCATCACGATGTTCCAATAATACTGCTCGGTGTTGAGCCGGATGTCGTTCTCACTCATGTTTCGCTGCAATCGAGAGACATCCTCACCCACCTTGGCAAGCTTGTTGCCATTGATAATCTGACCACCGGCGAAGACAGGTTGCATAGCCGTGACACCAGCCATGATACCATTCTTTGCGAGCGACAACCCCATGCCGCCCATATCCATCTGGAGCAAACCTCTATTCGCAATAAAGCCATTGCCCGAAGCCGATACTGTAGGGAAATACTTGGTGTAAGCCTCCTTGCGCTGCTCGCCGGATATCGCTATTTGGTTGTCGGCATTGCGAAGAGTAAGGTTGTTTTTCACCGCCTCGTTGATGCATTCGTCGAGCGAATAGATTTTATTCCCGTTTTGGGCAAGGGCCGGTACGCTTACCGACCCCGCCAAAACGAGAGAGAGTATATAGAGATACTGTTTTGTTTTCATCACTATTTGTATTTAAATACTATAACCATTAATTATTCCTTCTCCATTTCCTTTGCAAGCTGCCGATTTTTCTCTGTACCTTCAAACACAAGAAGATAGACGACAGGCACCACGGTGAGGATGAACATCATGGAGATGAGTGTGCCGTAGCAGATAACCGTACCCATAGGCATCCACAGACCGCTGCCTCCGAGAATCATCGGGATGACACCCATTGAGGCTGCTGCCGATGTCAAGAAGATAGGACGCATACGGCGGCTTGCCGAGTGCCAGATGGCACTGCGCACATCCATGTTATCCTTCTCAAGCAGTTCCTCTGCATAATCAAACATGATGATGCCGTTTCGCACGATGATACCCATCAATGCCACCAACCCCATCACGCAAGTCACGCCGAACGGCAAGCCTTGGATATTGAGTCCTACACAGGCTCCAAACACACTGAGGAACATGCTGAGGAAGATAATGGCCGCAAGGTTGACCTTGCCAAAATGAGCCACTAAGATGAAGAAGATGATGACAGCAGCTATGATGAGTGCCACCATACACGGCCCCATGGTTTCCCCGCTGTTCTCGATGTCACCGCCATACGCCATCTTGGTGTCAGGCGACAACTTGACGGTTTCCATTTTCTCCTGCACATGGGATGTAACGGTCATGGCATTCATTCCACGCTTGGTCTCTGCCATCACGGTGATTGTCGGCACACCGTTGCGGCGAACCATCTGTCCATACTGTGTGGTAGGCACGAGGTCGGCTATCTGGCGCAATGGCACCGTCTTCAGTCCACCCATCACAGGTATCTGCTCGTCGGCGAGGTCGTCGGTTGTTGCGTGGTTGGAGCGAGTGCTCATCAGAATGACTGGCACTTGCTTGTCGCCTTCCCAAATGTTGGCGATACCCATGCCACTGCCGTAACGCAAGGCGAGGGTTGACTCAAGCTGGGCGTTGGTGACGCCCAATCGGGCAGCCTCATCCTCCTTCAATCGAACCGTGGTGGTGGCTTGAGGCTCGTTGAAGTTGGTGCGAACCAGTTCCAACTCAGGCATCTGCTTCAGTACCTTTACTACCTTATCTGCATCAGCCATCATCTGCTGCTGGTTGCTATTGCTCAGACGGATTTCAATCGGACAAGTAGACTCGTTGTAGCTCAACTGTTTAAACTTGACTTGTGCCTCAGGGAAATAAGTGGCATACTTGTCGGTATAGTCGTCGAGTATCGCCACCGTCGCCTTGTCATCGGTCGTGTTGACAACAAATTGAGCATAATTGGTGCCTGCTATCTGTGGAGCGTAGGCTGTATGGAATCGTGGAGAGGCGCATCCCTTGAACGAAGTTACCGACACCACTCGCTTGTCTCTGCGCAAGATATGCTCCAAGCTGTCTGCCACCATCGAAGTTTTTTCGAGCGATGTACCCGTAGGCATGTATATCTCCACGGCGAATTGGTTGCGCTCGGCATTTGGCATGGTCTGCTGTGGTAACTTGCTCATCATCAAAAAGCCAAGTACGATGGAGGCGATGCCCACGCTGAGGGTGGTCTTCGGATAAGAGAAGCAGAGGGTGAGCAACTTGTCGTAGTACTTCTGCAACATATCCAGGAAGGAGAAAGCCTTCTTGCCAGTCTTTGGGTTCACCTTCTCCTTCAATGGCTTGCGGATGAAGAAAAACTGCAGGAACGGCACCAAGAGCGATGCCACAATGAGTGAGATGCCCAACACGATGCTGATGGCCCAAGGGAACGACAAGAGGAAGTCGTGCGTCTGTCCCACACAGGTGATGAGGAATGGGAAGAATGTGATACTGATGGCAAGCGTAGCCGAGAAGATACTCTTGAAGAAGTGGGTGGTGGAGTCGATGGAAGCATGCCAACGACTCTTGCCTTCGCCAATCTGTTCCAGATAATTATCAATGATGACGATACTGTTGTCTACAATCATTCCCAACGTCACGATGAGTGCCGCAAGGGTCACCGTGTTCAGCTCGATTCCGAAGGCATTATACAAGCCCAAGGAGATGAAGATACTGATTGGAATGGTGGATGCGGCAACCAAAGCCACACGCATCGGAAGAAGCAACATCACCACGATGACCACTGCCACGATGGCAATGACAAGCTCATGGAGGAAATTGACCACGCTGTCGTTCACCACCTTGCTCTGGTCGGTGATGCGATAGATGTTCACGTCCTTTGGCAGGGTTTTCTGGAACTCAGCCATTTGCTCATCGATGGCCTCACCCATCTTCACAATGTTCTGACCCTTCTTCATCTCCACACTCAGTAAGATGCACTTCTTGCCATTGTTGGTTATCTTGCTGTCAGCGTCGGGGTACTCACGCTTCACGGTGGCAATGTCTTTCAAGTGGACATTTACGCCAGAAGGAGAAGAATAAACAATCTGTTGCTCTATGTCGTAGAGCGAATTGAGTGACTTTGCCACATGAATGGGCATCGTGTAGGCATCGCTCTTGAGACGGCCGCCTGTCGTGGTGAACCCTTTCTGGAAGAGGGTTGCAGCTACCATCTGGTCGCTAAGTCCGTACTTCGCCAAGCGATCGTTGTCGAGCACGACTGAAATCTGTTCTTGCTGCATGCCACTCACGGTCAATCGACCTACACTCTTGATGGCACGCAGACGGTCTTGCAAATCGTCCATGTAGTTGTTCAACTCCCGATAGGTCTTCTCCGTACTCTCCATCGTAATCAAGAGAGAGGAGGTGTCGCCGAAGTCATCTTGCACGGCGATAGCAGCCACGTTCTGTGGCAACTCGCTCTTGAAGCTCTGCACACCATGCTTGAACTTCGACCAAAACTCATCCTTGTTGTTAAGGTCATCGTTGAGTTGCACCTGTATATATACGATGCCATCACGGCTCATGGAGAAAGTCTTTTCCTTCTTCACTTCCTTATAAGTAAAGATGTAGTTCTCCAAAGGTTTGGTTACCTGTTCCTCCATTTCCTGTGCCGTATTGCCAGGAGCAACGGCTATTACAATGCCTTGACGCACAGTGAAATCCGGGAATTCGTTCTTGCGCATGTTCGGCAAGCTGTACACACCGAATGCGACGAGGCAGCAAACCACCATGATGACTATCTGGCGGTAGTGCATAGCCCATTCCACTATATTTCGTTTCTTCTTCATTGTCTATTAATTTGTCAAGTTTGTACTTGAATTTTCACTATTTGTTCTTCACTTTCGTGCCTGTACAAACCTTCTGCTGTCCTTCTACAATCAATCTGTCACCACGCTGCAGTCCGCTTGTGATGGTCACACCATTGCTTTGGTATTCTCCGATGGTGATGGGGCGTCGAACAGCTTTGCCATCCTCGTCAACCCAAACGAAACGGCTGTTGTCATCGGCTATTTGGACGATGGAGGCTGGTATTACAATCGCTGCTCCGTTGTCGCCAGACATTGTGGCGTCTATCTTGGCGAGACTCACTTGTGACACCATACCTGGAAGCAAGGCATTGTCTACGCCCTCCACACGAATCTTCACGCTGTAGGAGCGGGAGGAAGGGTCGGCTATCACACCTTTTTCTTCCACATAGCCACTGTACTGCTTTCCACCGAGCGCCTGTACTTGTATTCTTGCACGTTGGCGAACATGGATGCTTGCCATCTCGCTCTCGGGTACAGAAATCACCACGTTCAGCACATTGGTGGTAACAAGCTTCACCACGGGCATTCCCGGAGCTGCGTTCTGACCTACCTCGGCGTATTTCTCGGAAATGACGCCACTGAAAGGTGCATAGAGATTGCAGTCGCCAAGGTTCTTGCGTGCGATGTTCTCAGCGGATATTGCTTGCTGGAGCTGGCTCAGCACTTCCACCCACTTGATGTCGGGCAGACTTCCCTTGTCGTGCAGTTGCTTCATGCGCTTATAGGCATCCTCTGCCTGCATCTTGCTGGCATGAGCCATCTCGTAGTTGTTGCGGATGGAAGTGGGGTCAACGGAGGCGATCAACTGTCCCTTGTGCACACGGTCGCCAACATTCACCCTCAGCTGCATGATGGTTCCGCCAGTCGTGAAACTCAACGCTGAACCATTCTCCTCTTCCACGGTTCCTGAATAGCTGAAATTGGCAGAGGTGTTGCCATTGGTCAGTGTGCCATCGCCTACAATCGTCTCCTTCACTTGAACTGGCTCTACCGTAGCCTGAAGCTTTGCTTTCTTTCCACAGCTCACGAGAAGCGAGAAGGCAAGCAACAACATGGCGGTAGAAACGCTCAAAAATCCTTTCTTTTTCATCTTACTCTTTGTTATGTTTTTATTCAATTCCGTTTTGCTCTTTTTCGAAATCGGATGCAAAAATACTTGCTTTATGTTGATAAATAGGATGATTTACACCTCCAAAAGTGTCTGATAACACTTCATTATGACAAAAAGGTGAAATATAAAACACTAAAGGGGAGATGCATACCACTTCTTGTTTCGGGAAATAGTCGTACTTTTGTCCCGAAAAGAAAAGTGTATCACTACAAGGACAAAATAAGCAATGAAAATAATAGATAAAAACATTACGGAAAAGGAATATCAGTTGCGTTTGGAAAAGCTCACAGACAAAGACATCGCCGTCTTTGAAGAGTTAGGTGACCTGCCAAAAGAAAATGTGCATGCAGAAGCCTATGCAGCCATATTGTGTCTTGCAGGAAAGGCTTCTTGCACAATGGATGGAGTTGAATATCATTTGGAAAAGAACGACTTGATGCTTGCCCATCCCAACCAGTTTATCCAGAATGCGATGATAAGTTATGACTTCAAGTGTCATGGCATGTTGATGTCACCTGCCTATTTTGAGAATATCTTCTTGTTGGGTGGCAACATTTGGGAGGCAAGTTTGATTGTTCGCGAACAGCACAT
Source organism: Prevotella sp. (assembly GCA_050873125.1). Lineage (GTDB taxonomy): Bacteria > Bacteroidota > Bacteroidia > Bacteroidales > Bacteroidaceae > Prevotella. The sequence goes on along the minus strand of JBNMIE010000001.1, from coordinate 69,541 downwards.
GTTTCATCTCAATGAACAAGAGGTCTGCGACTTCCTGCTCAATTTTGAGTTGCTAAAACATAAATTGTCGGCCACCGACCTGCCTCATCATGAGCAAATCGTCAAATTGATGTTGCAGTCACTCGTGTTTGAATTTTATGACAGAATATCACCCATGCTCAAACAGCAAGCACCTAATCGCAACTATTCTTCAGCAGAAGTTATATTCAAACATTTCGTGAGTCTTACATCCAAGGAGGCTCCTCTTCGCCGCGAAGTTTCCTATTATGCCGAAGAGCTTTGTATTACTCCGAAATATCTCTCTTCTGTCTGCAAAAAACAATCCGGCAAAACGGCTTCTGAGATTATCAATGGCATCACAGTGAACTATATCAAGAACATGCTCACTTCCTCTGACAAAACCATCAAGGAGATAGCCAATGACACAGGTTTTAACAACCTTTCCTTCTTTGGAAAATATGTGAAACGGGAACTGGGTATGTCGCCACGACAATATAGGGAGCAAAAGTCCCAATAACCGCCCTGTAATACAAAAGGAAATGTTTTATCTCAACTTCCAATCTTGTTGAGGACAGAAAATACTTGATGTGACAAGGCTACGAGGTTTTCAAAGTTCCTGCCTCGTTATTTCTGCTTGAAGATAAATCTTGCCAAACCATAGACATATCGTCTGAACCCTGGCTGATAAGCCAAGATTCTGTCAAACCATGAAAGATGCTTGCCGATGGTTCGTACCACCATGCCGACATATATCATGGCAAAGAGTGTTCCGATGCCAACGATATACCATTGCCATGCACCGAAAAACACATAGCAGAAGATGACTGCCAGGATAACCAATGAGCAATCTACCCATATCTTTACTTTTGGAAACTCTACACCCGTCACTTGGCTTACAGCAACAGGAAATCCTTCGCCGGGCATTGTGACCGATCCACATCTCACCTCCAAGGATATGCCGATGCCCAAGATGGTGCATCCCAAAATCTGTGAAACAATCTTCTGCCATAAATCGGTGGGGGCCAACCACGTCGTAAGAAACATATTGATGTCGATGAGCGAGCCAAAGACGAAACCCACCAGGAGCTGAAACAATTGTACGAGTTCAAATTTACGGCGCAAAACAGCAATTTGTCCGACCACTAATAGGGCATTCATGATATAAGTGTATTGACCGATAGTGAACTTGGGGACGCCCAATCCCTGTTTGCCTGCTGTCTCGAATACATACGGCAAGGTGGAAATCACACTTGATCCCAACATGCTTCTCACACAAACCGCCACACCTAAAGTCATCACATACAAAGAAATGAGTAGCAGCACATGCTGCCACAAAAACGAAACAATTTGTTCTTTCTTACTCATAGATTCTTATTTGTTCTTCTCTTGACACACTTTGTGTTGTCTACTGAAATCATTTTCTTGTGTGTCAAAATAATATTGCACTTCAATTTTAGTACAAAGGTAGCGTGTTGTTTTTCAATAACAATGAATATTTTTACTTTTCATGTAATCGTGCTTTATTTTTAACATTTCAACACCTCGTTTGGCATGTCAAGCTATGGCGGAGAATGAATAAATGTTAAAATAAAGAATGTGACACGTGTAAGCCCTTGTTCACGTGTCTTCTTATTATAAAAGGAGAAAAGAGATGGACAAATACGAACAACTTATATATAAGGCATTGTACCCTTCATGCGGCAGGCCAACTCATCTTGTCATCGGGTAGGGTTGTCGCCCTTGATCCGGGGAACGGCACCGCTCAAGCTATGAAGGCAATGGTGCTTGCTCAACAGAAAGCGGACGACTATGACTTGTTTCATGATGCCGTGCTGACCGTGGACACACTGCGCATACCGCAGGGCGGATATTATAAGGTGAAACTGCCGGATGGTTCCCGCCTTGTCCCTTCTTCGTAAGGACCTGGATTGGCTTCTCATGCTCTACCTCCTTTGGATGTCGGGCACGAAGATGTGACGAGTCGGACTGTCATTGTAAAAAAGCGAGCGTTTTATTTCGCTGTTTCATTGTTTTTTTGTTACTTTGCACTCTGAAAGCGATAATTTGCTTTCTTATAGCAAGAAAAAGTAAACAAAAGTAATAAGCATAAAAGAAATGAAAGAAGACAGACAAACCCTTAACCGCAACTTGGCGCAGATGCTCAAGGGCGGTGTGATTATGGACGTTACGACTCCAGAACAGGCTAAGATAGCCGAGGCAGCAGGCGCTTGCGCCGTGATGGCTTTGGAACGTATTCCTGCCGACATCCGTGCCGCAGGTGGTGTCTCTCGTATGAGCGACCCCAAGATGATCAAGGGCATTCAGGAGGCTGTTTCTATTCCTGTGATGGCCAAGTGCCGTATCGGTCATTTTGCCGAGGCTCAAATTCTCCAGGCTATCGAAATCGACTATATCGACGAGAGCGAGGTGCTCTCTCCAGCAGACAATGTATATCATATCGACAAGACCAAGTTTGATGTGCCTTTCGTTTGCGGTGCCAAAAACTTGGGTGAGGCGCTTCGCCGTATTGCCGAGGGTGCCACAATGATTCGTACCAAGGGTGAACCGGGTACTGGCGACGTGGTACAGGCTGTGACTCACATGCGCATGATGCAGAGCGAAATCCGCCGTCTTGTGTCTATGAGCGAAGACGAACTCTATGAGGCTGCCAAGCAGTTGCAGGCTCCTTACGATCTCGTGAAGTATGTTCATGAGAACGGAAAGCTTCCAGTGGTGAACTTTGCCGCAGGTGGTGTCGCTACTCCTGCCGATGCCGCACTGATGATGCAGTTGGGCGCAGAGGGTGTATTCGTAGGTTCTGGTATCTTCAAGAGCGGCAATCCTGCCAAGCGTGCCGCTGCCATTGTGAAGGCTGTGACCAACTATAACGATGCCAAGATGCTCGCAGAACTCTCTGAAGATCTCGGTGAGGCAATGGTGGGTATCAACGAACAGGAGATTGCCCTGCTCATGGCTGAGAGAGGAAAATAAAAACAGAAAAGGAAACAATGAAAATAGCAGTATTGGCTCTTCAGGGCGCTTTTGCCGAACATCGTCAGAAACTTGAGCACCTTGGCGTGGAAAGTTTTGAGGTGAGACAACTGAAGGACTGGGATCAACCCAAGGACGGACTGATCATTCCGGGTGGCGAGAGCACCACACAGGCTAAGCTCCTCAACGAATTGGAACTGATGGAACCTGTGAAGGACGCAATTGCCAAGGGACTCCCTGTTTATGGCACATGTGCGGGCTTGATTCTTCTCGCCAAGAAAATCGAGGGAGAACCGAGCCGTCGCATAGCCACCATGGACATCACCGCCTTGCGCAACGCCTATGGACGCCAGTTGGGCAGCTTCTATGTTGAGGCTCCCATGAAGGGCATTGAGGGCAATGTGCCGATGACATTCATCCGTGCTCCTTATATAAAGGAAGTTTGGGGTGAGGCAGAAGTGCTTGCTGAGGTGGATGGCCATATTGTTGCTGCCCGACAGGGCAACCAACTCGTCACGGCTTTCCATCCCGAACTTAATGATGATACACGTGTGCATGAATATTTTGTGAGCATGTGTAAGAATCGTAAGTAATTTTAGAATGCATTTTTTTGAAAATTTTGTTCAACTTATACCCTGCTCGTTCGTGTGAATAGGCAGGGCTTTTTTAATGTTTTTCACCATGCATATCCTTGAGATTCCGTCCTTTTTCCCTCCCTATGGGGGTGCGTTCTGTCTCGACCAGAGCAAGGCTTTGGCGAAGCAGGGAAATACTGTGCGCATCGTGGCGTGTGTGCAATTGGGAATGACCATCAGCAAATGGAAATATCTGACTGCGGATACCCGATGCAAGGTGAAGGAGATGGATGGAATCACGGTGTTCTATCGTCAGATGCGTGGTCTCCCCAAGAGTCCTCGGCTGAATATGCACCGGTGGGTGAGGGCAGTATGCAGGATGACTGACCGATACGTGGCACGTTACGGCAGACCGGATATCATTCATGCGCATTGCGGAAAATGGGCGGGATATGCAGCCATGAAACTTGCCCGGAAATGGAATGTGCCCTATGTCGTCACGGAGCATCTCTCACATCTCGTTTTCGCTAAGGAGTTTGGCACTCGCCCCTTGGAGCAGGTTTGGCAGATTCCGCTGCTGAAAGATGTGTATCGGCAGGCTAATCTTGTCATCCCGGTGTCGGCGGAATTGGTGGACGATATTGCTCCTTATTTCGGTAGAGAATACCATTGGGTGGATGTTTCCAACACGATTGACACAGACTTTTTCGTTCCGGTTCGTCGTCAACCGCTGCAGGATCGTCCCTTCGTCTTTTGCTGTCTTGCCATGTTCATTCCGTTGAAAGGATATGATGTGTTGCTCGACGCTTTCTGTGAATATGTCGACAGAAAGTCTTCGAATGTGCGCTTGATTATTGCCGGCACTTACACCGATTCTCCTGCTTTGACGAGAATGGTGGAAGAGCGGGGACTGAAAGATGTGGTGGATATTCGGGGCTTGGTCGATAAGTCGGGAGTGCGCAACATCCTTTACGAGAGTGATTGTCTGGTGCTCGCTTCCCGGAGTGAGGCGCAACCGCTTGTCTTGTTGGAGGCGATGAGCACTGGCATCCCCGTAATATCTACAGAGGTGGTGCCTAAAAATCAGCGTTTGGTCGGTTGTCTGATTGTGCCCATTGACGATGCCCATGCCTTGTATGAAAAAATGTGTGAGGTGTCGGACAACTATACTTCTTTTGATGGGGATAAAATCTCCGCAGAGGTTGGCTTGCAGGTTTCGCCTCAAGCCGTAGGAAAGCGCTTGACAGAACTTTTTCAAGAGCTTTTATAAACTGTCGTCTTTTCTGAACAGCATAGCCTCATGCATAGAGGCAGGCTTCTATATGCCGTTATGTATGAGGCTATGCGGAAAGAGAACTTAATGCATAGGGTTGTTCTTGTCTATCATCTTGATGAGTTTGTCTGCAGCCTTACTATACTCTGAAGGATAATAAAGACTGATGTCGAACCATACAGGGACTCCTTCTAAGGATGATTTCATGAGCATGGATTTTTGCCAATAGCCAACGGAGGCCGTTGCGCTGTAATTTTCTTGCGCATTCTCTTCTGCGTCATCCTTGCTTCTTTTGCCTGCCAAGACGTAACAGTTGCCTTTTTTATGGCTGTATATAATTGGGGACAGCTGACTCCGGCTGAACTCATAACGCTTACTGAACGTTTCTTCTTCACCGATATGCATGCCAGAGGCTACCAGCACAAAGCCAGGCCCCATTTTGAAGGCTCGTCCGTCATTGTTCGTCGGTGCGGGGCCCATTTTGAAACAAGAGGGATAGAAAAAAGTAAAACCGAAACGGTCGTTGTAATATTTACGAAGTTTGGAATGGGCCAACTTCTTCAAGACTGCCGAAACGTCAACGTTTTCCTCCACTTTTGGAGACCGGGGCATTGTATCTGGGTTCTGTATCGCAGTCTTCTTCTCCGCTTTCTTGGAAAGAAGCACTGAATCTCGGATATGCATTGCGGTTTTCTCCTCGGCTTCTTTATCCGTCATTTCAGTTCGTATGGCGAGTATGCCGATTACTGCCACAATCACACAACCGGCTATGAAAACCCACTGCAAGCCGGTTTTTGTCTTCTTGTTTCTCATTGCCATCAACTTTTAAATTTAGTCATTTCATGAAGTTTCTGTCCTACCGACTTTCCATTCATCTGTATGACGCGGCAAATATAGCGATAAAATCAGAAAGATGTGCTTATGCTCCGGAATATTTAGAAAAAGATTTTTCTGTCGACGTATTAAGCATTTATAATACCTCAACCTATTGTTAGTATGCTATTAGCAAATTGTTAGTGTGCCGTTAACGAGGCGTTAGTGTGCCATTAACGGAATTTTCACCGCGGTGAAAATTTGATTAGTCCGCCATTAGCGGATGCTTACTCTGCGAGCAACGAAATGCTTCAGGCTGACTACCACATTTCTAATGTGCAGCATGATGCTCCAAAGCAGTGGGTGGCTCATGATGGTTTGCAACAGTTTAATACGCATGGTTGGCACGACTTGCCAGTCGTAAATGCATGATTGGGTTTCCAAAAACAGATGGGTGTCATGGAGGCGGAATGCGTGCATCTGTAGACTATAGACGCGAAGGGCGAAAAAATCCTTTAGTTTTGCTGTTTGCGGCAAGTTGTATTCGGTCATCAGTTGGAATGCCAAGTCTGTGGCGCGCCGCATAAAGACGAATTGCTTACCCTCTGCAGCGCGTCCTTCACCTTGATTGGAGATGGACTCTTTTCCGTAGCTGTAGTTGAGCGTGAGGTCGGGAAGGTAAGCGAATTTGCCTGTAGCGGCAAGGGTAAACGTGATTTGCAAATCCTCACACACCAATTCCGCTCCACGGAAAAGATGGGTCTTCTCTTTATAAATTTGGCGGATGGCAGCGGCCCGGTAGAGGGCTGTGCACAGGTGGACTACAGGTGCTTGTGTGGCTGTGAGGATGGCTTCGAGCATTTTCTTGCCGTCAGTGACAGCATCGGGAAAAGGAATGAAAGTGTTGGGGTGAGTGTGTCCTGTCCGCACGTCATACCAGTTCCAACCGGTATGAACAAGTGTGATTTGGTCGTCCTGCTCCATCACACGCAGTTCTTTCTCAAGTTTCTCTGAATCAATCCAGTAGTCATCGCCAGCGCAGTCTGCGATATAAGTACCGCGAGTCGCAAGCAGACAATCCATATAGTTGTTGACCACTCCTTTGTTGGGCTTTTGGGGCATCAACCGAATCATGTCGGGATGTTGTCTGACATATCGTTGGCAGACAAGGCGGGTGCCATCGGATGAACCATCCTCTCCAATGACAATCTCAAAGGGAGCGTGACAACGTTGGGCGAGGATGGAGTCGAGGGTTCGGGCGATGGTCGCTTCCTGGTTGTAGGTGACGACAATGACAGAGATGATAGGATTCATAGATTCAGTTTATCCTTTTGCCAAAATGGCTCCAAAGAGAATCCGCAGACCGAGCTTTGAGGCGGACATGCGGGCAAAAACGTAATATTTCTTGGAATAGCGCTGCAATGGGAGGGGGTAGAGGCCGCGATTGTAAAGTCGGGAGAGACGCGACTGCAGGTTTTTCCAATCATGGGTCAACCGGATGGTGTTGTAGATATAGTCCATGGACAGTTGGTCGATGCGCCGTTGGAGAGCCAACCTTTCCATTTCAGGCAGCAAGGCTCCCTTGTCTTGCAGTCGGAAGATGACAGCTTCAGTGTCATTCAGCCTTTCCGCAATGCTGCGTTTGTCCTTGCGGTTGGTCGTGGAAGAAGAATTGTTGCGGTAGAAGTAGGCTCTGTCTCCCGTGTCGAGCACCCGGTCGCAACGGAGCATGAGTTGGGCTGTGAACTCCTCGTCTTCTCCATATTTCACCCCGGGAGTGAATCGCAATCCCATGAGCTTTTCTCTACGGAAAATGCAAGAACAAGCAGAACCTCTGAGATTATGGTGCTTGAGGTATTCAGTGCCAGTCTCTGCGGTGGGTAGGAAAAAGGGCGTGTCAGCCTCTTCGTGTGTGGTGGCTTGGAAGAGTACGATGTCAGGATTGTGGTAGCGCACAAGGTCAAGATTGTGCTCGTAGGTGTTGCGGATGAGCTTGTCATCTGCATCGACAAACTGTACAAATTGGCCGGAGCAAGCTTGCAGTCCGAGGTTGCGGGCAACACTCACACCACCATTGCGCTTGCGGACGTAAAGCAACTTGTCATTGATATCGCTCAGCGCATTGAGCGGACACAAATCAGAACCGTCGTCAACGAGCACAATTTCGCGCTCTGTTTCCGACAGGGACAATGCGAGGATGCTTTCCAAGCACTCTCGTAGAAAATCAACGGGTTCATTGTGATAGGTGACAATGAAACTCACCAGTGGAGTCTGCTCTGTATTCTTGTTTGCCAAGTCTTTCATACACAGGCAAAGGTACGGCTATTTGTTCGCATGGCAAAATAAAAAACGAAAAACTTGTACAATATTATCTGTTGTCAATCCGTTACATATGAAAGATGACGCAATCAAAAGGACAGAACAGCTATGGCCATATCTTGAAATACACGGGCGTGTTCGGTGGTGTTCAAGGTTTGAGTCTTTTGGTCTCATTGGTGCGCAACAAGTTTGTTGCCGTGCTGTTGGGACCGGAAGGCATGGGTATTGTTGGACTTTATAATGCCTCGATCAAAATGCTGACCGATGCTACAGGATTGGGCATATCCACCAGCGCTGTGCGCAACATTTCCATCGCCCAGGAGACGGGCAGTCTGTGTCGCTTGCGTCATGGTGTGGCTGTGGTTCGAACATGGAGTGTGATGGCTGCGGTCATGGGTGTGGTTCTGTGCTTGGCGCTGAGCGGTTGTCTCAGCAGATGCGCTTTTTCTTCCTCTGAATACACTGTCGATTTCATGCTTCTTGCTCCTGTTGTGGGACTTGCCACGTTGGTGAGCGGAGAGTTGGCAGTGCTTAAAGGAATGCACCGGTTGGGTGCACTCGCCTATATCACTCTGCTCAACGTGTTGGGCGCACTTCTGTCTACTGTGCCTATCTATTGGATATGGGGCATTCGGGGCATTGTCTGTGCTTTGCTTGCGGTGGCTGTGCTCCAAACGGTGTTCACGTTTTGTTTTTCAGTTCGTGCCTGCCCATGGCATTTCACTTGCAACCTTTCCACCATGCGCAGGTTCTTGGGGGAAGGTGTACCGATGGTGCGACTTGGTGTGGCCTTTGTTCTTGCCGCCTTGTGTGGCAGTGGTGCCGACTATTTGATAAGGATTTTTCTCAATATGCAAGGCTCAACCACGGATGTAGGTCTGTTTAATGCCGGCTATCTGATGACGATGACCTATGGCGGCATGGTCTTCTCGGCGATGGAGACCGACTACTATCCGCGTCTTTCGGGTTGTTGTGCGGATGAAGACCGTATGAACGAGACCATGAACAGGCAGATGGAAGTGTCACTGTTGCTGCTTTCTCCGATGTTGGTGTGCTTCAGTGTGCTGTTGCCGGTCTTGTTGCCGCTGCTCTTCTCCGACAAGTTTACCCCTATACTCGGCATGGTACAGCTGGTGGTTGTGGCCCTCTATTTCCGTGCCGTAAAACTCCCCATATCCTATTTGGCTTTGGCCAAGGGCGATTCCCGCTCCTTCTTGCTGCTGGAAGGTATCTATGCCGTGGTGTTTGTGGCGCTTGTTACGGGAGGTTACCGGTTGTGGGGACTGAATGGAACCGGTGGTGCCATACTTGTAGTGGCTATTTTGGACTTCCTGATGCTAACTTTTTATACCCGATGGCGTTATCATTTCCATATTGATTTCAATGTGATGCGCTATCTCTGTGCGGAACTGGCGATTGCCATTTTCACCTATGGCGCTGCGTGGCTTTCGGGATGGACACACTGGCTCGCAGGAACAATCCTCTTTTTGGTGAGCGCTTTTGTGACCTTGCGCGCTTTACGCAACAAAACTAATCTAAGTGCTTCTTTGAGAAAGAAATTTAGAAGAAAATAGTCTTGTTCTCGATTAAATTCATGTTAAACGTGGATAAAAAACTTGTTCAAAGTTTTGAGTGTCCAAATTAATTCGTACTTTTGCGGTGGATAATTCATAACGACATGACATTAATAATTGTAGCAATCTTGCTCTTGAGCTATCTTTTGATAGCGACGGAGAGCATCACCAACGTGAACAAAGCCGCAGTGGCAATGTTCGCAGGAACAGTTGGTTGGGTGCTCTACATCTGTTATGGTACAGATTTCGTTATGAATATGCACAGTTCCGAGTATTTCGTTTTCCTCAATGGCATGGAACCTTCCAGCTCCAACGTGAAGCAGTTTATCGCCCAGAATGTCTTCTTGGCCTATGTAGGCAAAGCTTCAGAGATTGTCCTCTTCCTTTTGGGCACGATGACCATTGTCGAAATACTCAACAACAACGGGTGTTTTGATTTCATCTCGCAGCTGATGCGGACCCGCAACAGTCAGAAATTGTTGTGGACGTTGGCGGTGGTGACCTTCATCATCTCTGCCAATCTTGACAATATTACCACCACGGTGATGATGCTCACCATCATGCATTCCATTGTTCCCAACCACAGACAACGTCTGTATTATGGTTGTGCGGTGTTGCTTGCCGCCAATTGTGGCGGAGCGCTCACCGTTATCGGTGATCCGACAGGTTTAGTGCTTTGGAATATGGGAGCTGTCACGGCAACCAATTTCTCCCTTTCGCTCATCATCCCGTGCCTGCTGGCATGGGCTGTGCCTACCTATTTTATTGGAAGGGCATTGCCGGAACAGGTGGATACAGAATGGATTGTGATGCCTTATCGGGGAGATGACACCCGACTCAACGTGTGGCAAAGGTTGCTGATGCTCTTTGTCGGTATTGGCGGATTGTGGTTTATCCCTACTTTCCACAATATCACAAAGTTGAGTCCCTTCCTTGGTGCGCTCTGCGTGTTGTCCGTATTGTGGGTGGTCAATGAGGTTTTCAATCGCAAACTGATGAACACCGAGCAGATGATACAGCGTCGTGTGCCCCGGGTGTTGCAATATGGTGTGATTCAGATGATGCTCTTCGTAATGGGTATGATGCTTGCCATCGGCGTCTTTTGTGAGACGGGAGCCATGCGCACGGTCAGCACATTTGTCGAGCGCAATATCCACAACGTTTGGGCATTGGGAACTATGGCGGGAGTGGTAAGCTCCGTGCTTGACAATTTCGCCACCTCGCTCAGTTTTATTTCCATCTATCCAGTGGTAGATATGACGCGCTACATGAGTGATTACATGCAACAGTTCGTTCAGAATGGCGCTTATTGGAAGATCATCGCCTACTGTTCTGCCATGGGCGGCAATGTGATGCTTATTGGATCGATGAGCGGATTGGCACTGATGAAGATGGAAAGGATGAACCTTTGGTGGTATCTCCGCCACGTGGGATGGCATGCCTTGACGGGCGGTGTCCTCGGATTGGCGGCACTTTGGTTGACGATAAATATGTAGTTATATAAATAGGTATTAAAAGACTTCAAAGTTATGGCAAAGATTAAGACAATTGGAGTATTGACTTCCGGAGGCGATGCTCCGGGTATGAATGCGGCTATACGTGCAGTGACACGTGCCGGTATTTGCAATGGATTCAACATAAAAGGCGTATACAGAGGTTATGACGGCCTTATCAATGATGAAATAAAGCCCTTCACCACAGAGAATGTGAGTGGTATCATCATGTCGGGAGGAACCATCCTCAAGACAGCGCGATCCAAAGAATTCATGACCGAGGAAGGTCAGGACAAGGCGTACGCCAACCTGCAGAAAGAGGGAATCGATGCGCTTGTGGTCATTGGCGGTAATGGTTCTCTGACAGGTGCGATGAAGTTCGCCATGAAATACGACGTGTGCTGCATCGGTTTGCCTGGAACTATCGACAACGACCTCTATGGCACCGACTCCACCATTGGTTATGACACGACCATGAACACAATCGTTGAGTGTGTCGACAGAATACGTGATACGGCGCAGAGCCATGAGCGTATCTTCTTTGTCGAGGTGATGGGCCGTGATGCGGGCTTCCTTGCCCAGAATAGTGCGATTGCCTCAGGTGCTGAGGCTGCCATCATCCCGGAGGACAGTACAGATGTTGACCAGTTGGCCCGTTTCATGGAACGTGGTATCCGCAAGTCAAAGAAAAGCTGTATCGTCATCGTGTCGGAAAGTCCGAAATGCGGCGCTCTCTACTATGCCGACCGTGTGCGCAAAGAGTTCCCCGATTACGATGTGCGTGTGTCCATCCTCGGTCACTTGCAGCGTGGAGGTCGTCCGTCAGCACATGACCGTATCCTTGCATCCCGTACGGGAGTGGGCGCTATTGAGGCCATCATGCAGGGACAGCGCAATGTGATGGTTGGTATCCGCAACAATGAGATTGTCTATGTGCCACTGAGCGAGGCTATCCGTTCAGACAAACCATTCGACAAGAAACTCATTACGGTGCTTGACGAACTGAGTATCTAAGATGAAATGTTTAGGCAATATGTATTAAATTATGTTCAAAACGGGAACATATCAGTGTTCATATTTGTCCTATAATAATATATTTAGTACTTTTGTGCGAATTTAAAGAAATAAGTTAAACCAACACATAAATCTTATAGCTTATGTCACAAATTAAGGGACGCATCTCTCAGATTATCGGTCCTGTTATCGACGTGTATTTTGACACTGCCGGTCAGGATGCGGAGAAGGTGCTGCCAAAAATCCATGAGGCATTGAAGATTAACCGTGCGGATGGTCGCGAACTCATCATTGAGGTGCAACAGCACATCGGTGAGGATACCGTTCGTTGTGTGGCTATGGACAATACCGATGGTCTGCAACGTGACTTGGAGGTCACTCCGACCGGAAGCCCAATCACAATGCCTGCTGGTGAACAGATTAAGGGCCGTATGATGAACGTCATTGGCCAGCCTATTGATGGCATGAAGACTCTTGATATGGAAGGAGCTTATCCTATCCATAGGGAGGCTCCAAAGTTTGAGGAGCTTTCTACCCACAAGGAGATGCTTGCCACTGGTATCAAGGTTATTGACTTGCTCGAGCCTTACATGAAAGGTGGTAAGATCGGACTCTTTGGTGGTGCCGGTGTAGGTAAGACCGTGCTTATCATGGAGCTTATCAACAACATTGCCAAGGGCCACAATGGTTACTCAGTCTTTGCCGGTGTCGGCGAGCGTACCCGTGAGGGTAACGACTTGATCCGAGATATGCTTGAGTCTGGTGTAATCCGCTATGGCGACAAGTTTAAGAAAGCCATGGAAGAGGGCAAATGGGACTTGAGTCTTGTAGACCCGGAAGAATTGAAGAAGTCTCAGGCCACCCTTGTCTACGGACAGATGAATGAACCACCAGGCGCACGTGCTTCAGTGGCATTGTCCGGTCTGACTGTGGCTGAGGAATTCCGTGACCATGGAGGCAAGAACGGTGAGGCTGCCGATATCATGTTCTTCATCGACAACATCTTCCGTTTCACTCAGGCTGGTTCCGAGGTGTCCGCTCTTCTTGGCCGTATGCCTTCAGCTGTGGGTTATCAGCCTACATTGGCCAGCGAGATGGGGCAGATGCAGGAGCGAATCACTTCTACAAAGAATGGTTCTATCACCTCTGTACAGGCCGTCTATGTGCCTGCAGATGACTTGACCGACCCTGCACCTGCAACAACCTTCACCCACTTGGACGCTACAACCGAGTTGAGTCGTAAGATTACCGAGCTTGGTATCTATCCCGCAGTGGACCCACTGGGTAGTACATCTCGTATTCTTGATCCGCTTATCGTGGGCAAGGAGCACTATGAGTGCGCGCAGCGAGTGAAGCAAATCCTTCAGAGATATAAGGAACTCCAGGATATCATCGCCATCCTTGGTATGGATGAACTTTCTGATGAGGACAAGTTGACCGTGAACCGCGCACGTCGTGTGCAGCGATTCCTCTCTCAACCATTTGCCGTAGCAGAGCAGTTCACAGGCTTGAAGGGCGTGATGGTGTCTATCGAGGACACAATCAAAGGTTTCAATGCCATCTTGGATGGCGAAGTGGATGATCTTCCAGAGCAGGCATTCCTCAATGTTGGTACTATCGAGGATGCTATCGCCAAGGGTAAACAACTCCTTGAGCAGGCTAAGGCTCAATAATCCCGTAACTCGTAAAACTGAATGACTATGGGTTTGAGATTAAAAATAGTTTCACCTGAGAAAGTTGTGTTCACCGGAGCGGTTGAGAGTGTGACAGTGCCTGGCACAAAGGGCGCTTTTGAAATTCTCAAAGATCATGCTCCAATCATTTCTACTTTGCAAGCAGGAATGGTGGAATACGTTTCAGGTGGTAACAAAAGCCAGCTCGCTATCAAGGCAGGCTTTGTGGAAGTTCAGAAAAACGACGTGAACCTTTGCGTTGAAGTATAGTAAAGATGATGAATACAAATAACATAGACGGCATCAAGGCCAGATACACCAAATGGGGACTTTGGCTGACTGCAGCATTGTTTGTGGTCGGCATGGTCTATGACCGGTTGAGTGGAATTTTCGTACAATGGGATTTGATTATCTCTACGATTTACACTTTGGTGGTGCTCTTTGCCTATGGCGCTTGTTGGAAGGGAGTGGCGAAATCTTCTCCCAACAGTCTTGTCAAGTTTTACATGGCAAGTTCAGCCTTGCGCATGATGTCCGCTTTGTTGGTGGTTGTAGTATACAGTTTCGTAGTGCGGCAGTTTGATGCCATCTTGCGATTCATTGTCTACTTCCTCGTGTTCTACATTGTGATGTTGGTCTACAACGTACTATATTTCACAAGATTGGAAAAAACAATTAAAAAAGAAAACTAATATGACAAGACTAAGACATTTGTTCCTGATGTTGATGTTGCTTTTTGCGGTGGTGCCTATGCCGGCTGCCGAACAGCAAAAAAGTAGCATTGATTTTCCGGGCATATTGTGGGGTCATATCAAAGATTCTTATGAATGGCATGTAACCAATATCGGTGACAAGCCAATCGTAATCAGTCTGCCGGTCATAGTGAAAAGTTCCACAGGTTGGCATGTGTTCTCCAGTTCGGCTTTTGCTGAGGAGAAGGATGCCAAGGGCAATCGCCCCGGTCCTTACGGACTTTACATCTCCGGCAGTCAGGCACATGCCAACAAAATTTGTGAGATGGTGAATGGACAAGAGGTTCGCCCGTTGGACATCTCCATCACAAAGACTGTGGCTGTCCTGTTCATTGATGCGATTATCTTGTTGCTTTGCATATTGATTCCTGCGAGATGGTGTCGCAAGCACAAGCCAGAAGACCCGGCTCCAAAGGGATTCACAGGACTGGTGCACATGTTTGTGATGTATGTCTACGATGAAATCGTGAAACCGGCCTTGGGCAAAGAGGCAGACAAGTATGCTCCCTATTTGCTCACTTGTTTCTTCTTCATCTTTGTAGCCAACATCATGGGTGTCGTTCCGTTCCCTCCTGGTGGCGGTAACTTGACAGGCAATATCGCCTGTACCTTCTTCTTGTCACTTTGCACATTCCTGATTACCAACCTTACAGGTACGAAGGAATACTGGAAGGAAATCTTCTGGCCTGATGTGCCTACGTGGTTGAAGGTTCCGGTGCCGTTGATGCCGTTCCTCGAATTGTTTGGTATCTTTACAAAGCCGTTGGCATTGACCATCCGTCTCTTCGCCAACATGATGGCTGGACACGCCATTGCGCTTTCTTTCGCATGTATCATCTTCATCATGTTTGGTGTGGGTGTTGGCATGGGGTCCGCGATGACAGTTGTCAGTGTTCTGATGAGCATTTTCATGATGCTCCTCGAAGTGCTCGTATGCTTCATTCAGGCTATGGTGTTCACCATGCTGAGTGCAGCGTTCATTTCCATGGCTCACGTGAAACCACATGAGGCATAAAACAAAAAGTAAATAGTAAACAAGAAAAATAACTTAAAAATTTAAGATTATGTTATCATTATTATTAGCAGCAGATGCTTTAGCAAAATTAGGTGCCGCTCTTGGCGCAGGTTTCGCCGCTATCGGTGCAGGTATTGGTATTGGTCGTATTGGTGGTCAGGCTATGGACGCTATGGCTCGCCAGCCAGAAAAGATGAGCGATATTCGTTCAAGTATGATTGTTGCCGCTGCTCTTGTTGAGGGTGTGGCATTCTTTGCTGTCATCATCTCCGTACTCTGCCTCTTCGCTTAATACGACAAAAAGAGATAAGTATATAAACTAATTCACAGCTATGGATTTATTGATTCCTGATACTGGTCTACTTTTCTGGATGGCCCTCGTGTTCTTCGTGGTGCTCTTCATCCTTTGGAAGTGGGGTTTCCCTTCCATCGTCAAGATGGTGGAAGACAGAAAACGCTACATCGATGAGAGCCTGCAGAAAGCACATGAAGCCAACGAAAAGCTTGCCAATATCCGTAAAGAAAGTGAATCCATTCTGCAGGAAGCGCGTGAAAAGCAGGCAGCTATATTGAAAGAGGCTACTGACACGCGTGACGCTATTGTTGAGAAAGCACAGGACAAGGCCCGTGACGAGGGTGCTCGACTGCTCACTGAAGCCAAGGCTCAGATTGAAAGTGAGAAGCATCGTGCCATTGGTGAAATCCGTGCACAGGTAGCTGAGCTCTCGGTCAAGATTGCCGAGAAGGTGCTTCGTGAAAATCTCTCTTCTGATAGTAAGCAGATGGAAATGATCGATAGACTGCTGGATGAGGTTTCTGTTGACGATAAAAACAAGTAAGCTATGGAAATCGGAGTAATTTCGGTAAGATACGCCCGTGCTCTTCTTAAGAGCGCTACCGAGTCAGGACTCGATGAGCAGGTGTATAACGAGATGCAGGCTTTGGCACAGAGCTACATCCGCGTTCCCGAGCTGCGATTCACGATAGACAATCCAATGCTCGCCAAAAGCCGAAAAGAAGAGATTCTTCTTGCGGCTTGCGGGGGCAAGGAGGTGAGCAAGCTTACTGCCAAGTTCATCTCTCTTGTCCTCAAAGAGGGTAGGGAGAAAGTCATGCAATTCATGGCAAACTCTTATGTCACTCTGTATCGAAAACAGAAGAATATCACCCGCGGTAGACTCATCACCGCTACTGCCGTTTCTTCTACAACGGAAGAAAAGATGCGACAGATGGTGGAGAGAAAAACTCAAGGTACTGTGGAATTTCAAACAGAGGTGGATCCCGATATTATCGGCGGTTTTATCCTTGAATACGGAACCTACAGAATGGATGCGAGTGTGCAAACACAACTCCGCAACATTCTGACACAGTTAAAACGCTAAAACATTTTAATAACGAAGTCTATAGTGCCAGACACTGTAGACGAAGATTGAGAATTGAATAATGTCAGATAAAATAAAACCAAGCGAAGTATCAGAAGTATTGCTTCAGCAACTTTCTGAGGTCAACGAGGGCCAAAAGTTTGATGAAGTCGGCACCGTGCTCACAGTGGGTGATGGTGTGGCTCGTATCTATGGCTTGCGTAACGCCGAGGCTAACGAGTTGCTGGAGTTTGAAAATGGCACTATGGCAATCGTCATGAACTTGGAGGAAGACAATGTAGGTTGTGTCCTTTTAGGTCCGACTGCTGACATCAAGGAGGGTATGGTTGTCAAGCGTACCAAGCGTATCGCTTCTATCCGCGTGAACGACAATATGCTCGGACGTGTCATCGATCCTCTGGGCAATCCTATTGACGGAAAGGGTGACATCGACTTGACAGACTCGTTTGAGATGCCGCTTGACCGTAAGGCTCCTGGTGTGATTTATCGTCAGCCAGTGAAAGAGCCTCTGCAGACTGGATTGAAGGGTGTCGACTCCATGATTCCTATTGGTCGTGGCCAGCGTGAGTTGATCATTGGTGACCGCCAGACCGGTAAGACCGCCATTGCTGTTGATACGATTATCAACCAGAAGAGTTTTTACGAGGCAGGAAAACCTGTATATTGTATTTATGTAGCCATCGGACAGAAGGCTTCCACTGTAGCAGCTTTGATGGAGAACCTCAAGCAGCATGGTGCTATGCCTTATACCATCATCGTGAGTGCTACAGCTGCTGATCCAGCCGCCATGCAGTATTATGCTCCATTTGCCGGTGCTGCTATTGGCGAGTATTTCCGTGATCGTGGTTATTCCGCTCTTGTAGTTTATGATGACTTGTCCAAGCAGGCTGTGGCTTACCGTGAGGTGTCCTTGATTTTGCGCCGTCCTTCAGGACGTGAGGCTTATCCTGGTGATGTCTTCTATTTGCATAGTCGTCTGCTTGAGCGTGCTGCTCGTATCAATGACCAGCAGGAGATTGCCGAACAGATGAACGACCTTCCTGCATGTATGAAAGGACATGTTCGTGGTGGTGGTTCGTTGACAGCACTTCCTATCATCGAGACCCAGGCCGGTGACGTTTCTGCTTATATCCCGACCAACGTGATTTCCATTACCGATGGTCAGATTTATCTTGAGACCGACCTCTTCAACCAGGGCTTCCGTCCTGCCATCAACGTAGGTATCTCCGTGAGCCGTGTAGGTGGTTCCGCTCAGATTAAGAGTATGAAGAAGGTGGCTGGTACACTGAAGATTGATATGGCTCAGTATCGTGAGTTGGAGGCTTTCTCCAAGTTCTCAAGCGATATGGACCCAGTTACAGCTATGACTATTGACCGTGGTCGTAAGAACAATCAGCTTCTGATTCAGCCACAGTATTCTCCTATGCCTGTGGGAGAGCAGATTGCCATCCTCTATTGCGGTACTCATGGCTTGATGTCCAACGTGCCTGTTGACAAGGTTCGTGAATGTCAGGACACCTTCCTCGAGAAGATGCGCTCAGCTCATCAGGATGTCATCGACACACTTGCTTCGGGCAAGATTGACGATAGCTTGACAAAGGTTATCGAAGACACGATGGCTGACATTGCAGGACAATATAAATAATAGCTTATGCCGTCATTAAAGGAGATAAAAAATCGTATAGCATCCGTCAACAGCACCCGTAAAATCACGAGTGCCATGAAGATGGTGGCTTCATCCAAGTTGCATCATGCCCAGGTGATGATTGGCAACATGTTGCCATACGAGAATATGCTCGAACATATTCTTAAATCATTCCTGGCTGCCATGCCCGACATCCGCACTCCTCTGAATGTGGAGCATGCGAAAGTGAAGCGTGTTGCGTTGGTTGTTTATTCCAGCAACAGCAGTCTTTGCGGTGGCTTCAATGCCAATGTCATCAAGATGATGAACCATGCTATAGCCGATTACAAAGATCTCGGTCCCGATGGCGTGGTGGTCTATCCCATTGGCCGTAAGGTGGCTGAGGCGGTAGCCAAGCTGAATGTGACTGTTGGCGGTGATTTCATTGATTTGGTTGACAAACCCAATGCTGCCCAGTGTCAGCAGATTGCAGAGGAGCTTTGCGAGAAATACATCGCAGGCGATTTGGATAAGGTAGAGCTCATCTATCATCATTTCAAGAGTGCGGGATCACAAGTCCTCACTCGCCGTACATTCCTTCCGATTGATGTCACTTCTGATTTCATGTCGGACAATGAGCGGGATCTCACTTCTACTGTAGCTACAGAAAAGGCGCAGGAATACTTGCGGAAGCATGGCGCTAATGGAAGCAATGGTGGTGAGGAGGATATCAAGCCTCTCAATGATGACTTTATCGTAGAGCCAGACCTCGCTACTGTACTTGAGGAGTTGATACCTCAGGAGCTCAAGTTGATGCTTTACACAGCTCTTCTTGACAGCATTGCCAGTGAGCACGCTGCCCGTATGGTTGCCATGCAGACAGCCACGGACAATGCCGACGAACTTTTGCGTGAACTCAATTTGCAGTACAACAAGAGTCGTCAGCAGGCTATTACAAGTGAATTGTTGGATATCGTTGGCGGATCGGTTAACAATTAATCTTCTTCGCCTCCTACATACCAGTGCGGGAATATCTCTCTTTGATGGAAGATATTCCCGCACTTTCTTGTTTGTTACCATTTAAGTGTTTACCTTTGTTGTCTAAATAAAAATATTGATGACAACAATTGATAGTATGGGACTCTCTCCCAAGCATAAGCGTATAGATGAGATAGACTGGCTCAAGTTCGTTTTCATCCTCTTGATGATAGCCTTCCATTTGGTATATATTGGTGACACCTATCCTGTTGCCAAGCGCTTTGTCTATACCTTTCACATGCCGGCATTTTTGCTGATATCCGGTTTCGTGCTCAATGTGGACAAGCCGGCAAGGTCATTCTTGCGTTCCATGTTCTGGATTTTTATTCCTTATATGCTGGTAGAATCCGGTTATATCTTGTTCGCGAGTTTGTTGCCGATACGTGAGCATATCGACCATTTGTCTTGTGGCGTTTTTCTGAGCCATCTGCTGCTTCATCCCCTTGGTCCATATTGGTATCTTCAGACGCTTGTGCTGTGTGGCTTGTCTGCTTACGCAGTTACATGTATACCTCATTTGTCTCGCCTTTCCCGTTTCATCGTGTTGGGTATGATCTATGGCTTGCTGTCGTATGTGTTGGGCGTAATTTCCCTTGCCAATGGCATGTATTTTCTTGCGGGTGTAGTCATTCGGCAGTGTGGCATACCATTCCTGTCGTTTTTCCGCCCTTCGTGGTGGTCGGTGCCTGTCGTTTTGTGGTTGGCTTCCGATGTTGCGAATTTCGACAAATCTGTACCTTCTGGTGCATTGCTGGTCTATATGATGATGAGTCTATGCCTTGCTGTCTATCCTTATATTGGGAGAGGATATGTGCGTCGTTGCGTGCTCTATGTAGGGCGTCACACCCTGCTTTTGCTTGTCTTCTCCCCGGTGTTCACCATCTTGGCAAAGTTGTATCAGCCAGTGCTTCTTTCCTTGGATTCCTCTGGCATGGCATTCTTGTTCTTTTCTGTGCTCTTTGCCGTGTTGGGCAGTTTGGGTGTGGGCTATATGTGCGACGTCTTGCGGTTGTCACCTTGGATATTCGGCAGGAAGAGAATCCTGTCTTGATAAATTGAAACTTAATTTGTTTTTGTTACAAACATAAAGTAGGAGGATTATGATGAACTTGACCTATACTGATTTAATCATTCGCCTGATTCTTGCCCTGGTGTTGGGTGGTGCCATCGGCATAGAGCGTGAATACCGTGCCAAGGAGGCAGGTTTTCGCACTCACTTTCTTGTGGCTCTTGGCAGTGCGCTCTTTTGCCTTGTGTCGCAGTTTGGTTTCGGGTTTGAACTGAAGGATTCCTCTCGTGTGGCGGCACAGGTAGTGTCTGGTATTGGATTTCTTGGTGCGGGCACGATTATCTTTCAGAAGAATATGGTGCGTGGACTGACCACAGCTGCTGGATTATGGGTGACGGCAGCTATTGGATTGGCTTGCGGTACGGGCATGTATGTGGCTGCCGCAGTCACTACGGCAATGGTGCTTTTAGGTCTTGAGGTGCTCAATTTCATTATTCCACAATTGGGTAACACTACTATTGTCCTTTCTTTTTCAGCTCCATCGCGCGATAAGGTGAAAGAACTAATCAAGCGCATCAAACTTGATGGCATGGAAGTGCAATCCTATGAACTGAAAGACCGCCGCACATCGAAAGAAGAATTCCTTGAGGCCAATATTGAGGTTAAGGCTAAACGTGGCAATCACACGCTTAAACTTATAGACTATATGAATGAGTTTTCTGATGTGACTATTTCTACCATAGAATAAACGTGTTTGTCTCGGCTTGAAGAATGCCGGGGCAAGCACGTATATGACTCATTCGTTAGGGGATGGCTCCATTTTCAGTTTCCTATAAGTCTTGTAGAAGACAATAGACATCAAAATGCTTGTCAATGCCCATGACGTGGGATAGATGCTGATCAGTCCACCGAAATTGTGGTGATAGGGGCAGTAGAAGAACACCCATCCCATGCGGATGATGCAAGTTCCGAAGATTGTGATGATGGCAGGGAGTAGAGATTTGCCCATGCCTCGGAGCGATGATCCGGCTATTTCATAGATACAGGCAATCCATTGGAATGACAGAGCGACGGTCATGCGGATTGTGCCATAGTGAAGAACTTTCGGATCTGTAGAGAAAGCCTCAAGCACAAATGTGTGGTTCAACACAAATGCCATATTGGCCACGCCACAGGTGACGATGGCCATTGCCAAACATATCCAGAATATTCTTCTCACGCGGTCATTCTTTCCTGCACCATAATTTTGTCCGATGAAGCTGATGGCAGCTCCGTCAAAGGCAACCACAAGGAAATAACAATAATATTCAAAGTTGAGTGCAGCCGCAGACCCTGCGATGGCTGCTGAACCATAACTGTTGATGGCAGACTGCAGGAATACGTTGGAGAAAGAGAACACCATGCTCTGGATGCCTGCAGGCACACCAATTTGCAGGATTCTTTTCAGTTCAGTATTGTCAATCTTGAATTCTTTGACATGCAGTTTGAAAGGCTCATTCTCGTGTAGCAGCAGATAGACAATGCATGCGGCACTCACCATGTTGGCTATGCCCGTCGCAATGGCCACTCCAGCCACACTCATGTGGAAACAGATGACGAAGACCAAGTTTAAGATAGTGTTGACGATGCCCGCTGCAAACAGAATGTATAGTGGTCGGCGTGTGTCTCCCATGCTTCGGAGGATAGAGGCACCGAAGTTGAATATCAAGAAGAAGGGAATTCCCAAAAAGTAGATGCGCAAATAGAGCACAGCCATGTCAAGCACATCGTCCGGCGTGTCCATCATTTCCAGAATAGGGCGGGCGATGGTCACTCCTAAAATCATCAGGAAGATGCCGCCAAAGATGCTGACTAATCCAACTGTGTTGATGGCTTTGCGTATGCTTTGTTTGTCGTCTTGTCCGATGTGGTTTGAAATGATCACATTGGCACCCATAGAGATGCCCACGAAGAGATTGATGAGCAGGTTGATGACCGGTCCGTTGCTGCCTACTGCCGCCAATGCTTGGCTGCTGGCGAATCGTCCAACGACCGCCACATCCACAGAGTTGAATAATTGTTGCAATACGCTGCTTGCAGCCAATGGAACTGCAAACTTTAATATCTTCATGAACAAAGGTCCATGAAGCATGTCTATTTCGTTACTTCTTGCCATTTTGTCGGTTTTATACTATATGTTATCCTTGAGTTATGTGTAATCTTGTCCAGATGTTTCGTGGAATCAGTTTCCATAATGCCACCAGCAGTCTGTATCTTCCATCGATGACTTCCACCTCTTTTCCTCGTTCGATGGCCTTGACAATCTTGCGTGCCACATCCTCAGCCTTCAGCTGTAGGGGATAATGACTTCCTGCAATCAGGTCTGTTGCCACAAAGCCTGGGCGAATGTCTGTTATCTTGATGGGCAGATGGCGCATATGTGCCAATTGGGTCAAGCTTTCCAGATAATGATTTTGGAATCGCTTGGTGGCTGAATAGGCTGGGGCTGCCCCCAATCCTTTGGTTCCGGCGATGGATGTGATGCAGGCGATGTGTCCCTCGTTAGCTTTTGCAAACCAGTTGAAAGCAGTGATGACCATCTGCGAAAAGCCCCACGCATTGGTCTCTACAGTCTTGAGTTCTTTCTCCATGTCGAGCGCATTGTTCTGCCAACCGATGCCAGAACTATGGAAATACAAATCCATGCCGCCTAATTTTTCGATGAGAGAAAGCAATAGGGTGGAAGCGTCTTTCTGATTCACGTCTATTGTCTCGTGGCACACGATGCCGTCACACGCTTCTTCCAACGCTTCAAGTCTTTCTGTGCGTAGTCCTGCGATGCCTACCCGCCAGCCTTTTGCGGCGAGTTGTTTCGCCACCTCCATGCCTATGCCCGAAGTGGCGCCCATGATGATTGCTCGTTGTGCCATGCGATTGTCATTTTAATATAGATAAATCCCCGACTGCTGTTGACGTGGCAATCGGGGATTTCTTATTGAAAAACTATTGCCCGAAGGCCTTAGTGTTGTTTGCTTATTTAGCGTATGCTACCGAACGGGTCTCACGAATGACGGTGATCTTCACCTGACCAGGATAGGTCATCTCGTTCTGAATCTTGTTGGCAATCTCTGCGGACAGAGCCTCAGACTCCTTGTCGTCCATCTTGTCTGCGCCAACGATGACGCGAAGTTCGCGACCTGCCTGAATGGCGTATGTCTTGGTCACACCAGGATAGCTCATGGCAATGGCTTCAAGGTCGTTGAGACGCTTGATGTATGCCTCCACAATCTCGCGGCGTGCTCCAGGACGGGCACCGGAGATGGCGTCACAAACCTGTACGATAGGAGCGAGAAGCGTTTTCATCTCGATTTCGTCGTGGTGAGCACCAATAGCGTTGCAGATATCTGGCTTTTCCTTATATTTCTCGGCTATCTTGGCGCCATACAGTGCGTGTGGCAATTCGCTTTCCTCGTCAGGCACCTTACCGATATCGTGGAGCAGACCGGCACGCTTTGCTTTCTTCGGGTTCAGACCAAGCTCTGCTGCCATCACAGCACAGAGGTTGGCTGTCTCACGTGCGTGCTGAAGGAGGTTCTGGCCATAAGAAGAACGATATTTCATCTTACCGATAATGCGAATCAGCTCTGGATGCAGGCCGTGGACACCCAAGTCGATGGCGGTGCGCTTACCCGTCTCGATTACTTCGTTCTCAAGCTGCTTCTTCACCTTGGCCACCACTTCCTCGATGCGTGCTGGGTGGATACGGCCGTCGGCTACAAGCTGGTGCAGGGCGAGACGGCAAACCTCACGGCGGATAGGATCGAAAGCGGAGATGACAATAGCCTCGGGAGTGTCGTCAACGACAATCTCCACACCTGTGGCAGCCTCGAGGGCACGGATGTTTCGACCTTCACGACCGATGATACGGCCTTTCACCTCGTCGTTGTCGATATGGAACACGCTGACTGAGTTTTCGATAGCTGTCTCGGTGGCTACACGCTGAATGGTCTGGATGACAATCTTTTTGGCTTGAGCGTTGGCATTGAGCTTAGCCTCGTCCATGATTTCGTTCACATAGCTGGCGGCGTCCATCTTGGCCTCGTCTTTCAGACTTTCCACCAAGCGGGTCTTGGCTTCGTCGGCACTCAGGCCGGAAAGTTCCTCCAGCTTCTCGCGCTCTTGAATCTGCATCTTGTCGAGATCCTCCTGTTTAATCTGCAAGAGTTTCTTCTCGTTGTCGATGCGATTCTGCTGCTGGTCGATGTCCTGCTTGCGGCGCCCCAAGTCTTCCTGCTTCTGGTTGAGAGAAATCTCGCGTTGTTTGAGCTTGTTCTCCACCTGCTGAATCTTCTGGTTGCGCTGCTGCACTTCCTTCTCAAGCTCACTCTTCTTGTTGAGGAACTTCTCCTTGACCTCGAGCAGCTTTTTCTCTTTAATTACTTCGGCGTCTTTTTTCGCCGTTTCCATCATCGCATTATATTTTCCCTTGATGACGTAGCGGAAAATCAAGTATCCGGCAGCTCCTCCAATCAGGAGAGTGACTACCGGAATTATGATCATGATTACATTCATTGTATTTGTAGTGTTAAATAATAATATTCTCTGTATGTTTCTTTCTTGGTATCATTTCTCCCCAGCGGATTATTTGCTGTTGGGCTTCTCTTTGAGCGCGTCTTCGATTTCAGTTGTCAGTTTGGCGAGAATATCATTTACGGGACCCACATCGTTGCGTTGGCTTTCCCTTTTATATCTGAGGGCGATGTCCACCAGTGCCATATAGAGCAAGTCTTTGTCGCTCTTGCGTCCCTTAAACATTTCAGCATAAGTGTTGATTGTTTCGGTGATAAGCTTGGCTGCGCTGCGATACAGTTCTTCCTCTTCCCGCACGACATTGACGGGAATTTCTGTATCGTAGACATGCAATCGGATATGTAATTTGTTTTCTTCTGCCATTTGTATAGAATCATTCGCTCAGGAGCGTGATACATTTGTTGACATCGCGGATGAGTTTGGCCAAGCGCTTTTGTGTGGTTTCCATGTCTCCATCGGTGATTTCGAGCATCTTGGCGGTCTTCAACAGCGTGTAATCGTTTTGGACTTCAGCCAACTTCGCTTTGAGTGATGCTATTTCGGCATCACGCTCATCGACCATCGCATACAACTCAGCATTCTCCTTTTTGATGTCTTGATATTGGAGAATCATCTGCCGTATGCGCGTGGTAAATTGCGTCAACGTTTTGTCGTCTGTTCTCATACGATTACATTTTGCTTACAAAATTAAGATATTTTACCGGAAGTTCCAAATCTTTTGTTGTGTTTTTGGACAAAAGACTTGTTAATCTTGAATGAATGTGGAAGACCATACATCTCGAAAGGAGCGGGCGGAACGTCATTCCGGCAAGCCTTATTCTTTTATTTGTTGTCGTCTTTTGGTCTTGGTTCTTTCTTGGCGAGCATCAGCACTTGATAGACAAAGTCGGTAATCCATTTCCGGGAGAAGCCGAGGTGCTTGTCATAGTTGCGGATGGCCAAGACGGTCTTCACAACTCCGGGATCGCTGTAGTCGTTTTTGTCAAACACGTCGTTCACCATTTTCTCTGTCATGGTGTAGAGGGCCTTCTTGAAGAAAGAGGGGAGGCGGAGCTTGAACTTCATCAAGTTGCCGGCAAGCATCATGATGTCTTGGGTAAAACCTTGGAACTGGATGAGATAGGTCTGCACATCCTGCAGTTTGCGGCAGTTCTTGCGGATGCTCTGGTCTATTTCCTTGAAGAAATTGTCATCTGTCTTATACAGTTCTTTCATCATCTTGCGGCAGCGGCTTTTCTCGCCCACGCCGAGCTTGTTGTTGACTGTAGGCACATGGAGTGTTGACTTGAATGTGCGCAAATCCGGCAGCATGGCCAGGTTGGTGATGCCCAATGTGGAGGCCATTGATGCCTGAAAATACACGCGAATCAGTGTCATATAGTCTTCCATGCCTCCGATGCGTTGCTCATCGGCGTTGTTCTTTTTGAACAATTTTGATAGTATTCCCATTTGTTTGTTGTTGTATTTGTTGTGTGTTGGCGCTTATTGCGCTCCTTTTTAGTTTGCAAATTTACAACAAACTGCCCAATTATCAAAATTTTATATTAAAAATAGTAGGATTCTTTGGCGAGTCAAAATGTTGTTCGTAACTTTGTCGTCACAAAGTTTGATTATACATATTAAAGTTAGACAAAATTATGAAAGGTATTGTTTTGGCGGGAGGGTCTGGTACACGGCTCTATCCGATTACAAAGGGAATCAGCAAGCAGCTCATTCCAATATTCGACAAACCGATGATCTATTATCCCATTTCTGTGCTGATGCTTGCTGGCATCCGTGAGATATTGATTATTTCCACTCCTTATGACTTGCCTGGCTTCAAGCGCCTTTTGGGTGATGGCAGCGACTATGGTGTGAAGTTTGAATATGCCGAGCAGCCTTCTCCAGACGGTTTGGCACAGGCTTTCCTTATCGGTGAGAAGTTTATCGGTGACGACAATGTCTGCTTGATTCTTGGCGACAACATCTTCTATGGCGCTGGATTCTCCGCCATCCTCAAGGATTGTGTGAAGAATACGGAGAAGGGACTGGCCTCTGTCTTTGGCTATTATGTCAACGATCCCGAGCGCTATGGCGTGGCTGAGTTCGACGCACAGGGCAATTGCCTCAGCATTGAGGAAAAGCCCGAGCATCCGAAGAGCAACTATGCCGTGGTGGGACTCTATTTCTATCCCAACAGCGTGGTAGAGGTGGCGAAGAATGTGAAGCCCAGTGCTCGTGGAGAACTGGAGATTACGAGTGTGAACCAGGAATATCTGCAGCGCAAGTCTCTGAAGGTTCAGACCTTGCAGCGCGGTTTCGCATGGCTCGATACCGGCACGCACGACAGCCTGAGCGAGGCGAGCACTTTCATCGAGGTGATAGAGAAGCGCCAGGGACAGAAGGTGGCTTGCTTGGAAGAGATAGCCTATAAGCGCGGTTGGATTGACAAGGAGAAACTCCAGGAGTTGGCCAAGCCTATGCTGAAAAACGACTATGGCAAATATCTCATGCGCTTGGCAACTGAAAAGTAAGCATGACACGACGTTTGACCCTACAGTAAATACTCATATTTAAAAAAATGATTATAGCAGTAGATTTCGACGGAACGATTGTCGAGCATCGCTATCCTGCGATCGGCAATGAGATTCCGTTTGCCATTGACACACTGAAGATGCTCATCGCCGACCATCACAAACTGATATTGTGGAGTGTGCGAGAAGGTAAGTTGCTTGACGAGGCTGTGGAATGGTGCCGCCAGCGCGGTGTCGAGTTCTATGCCGTCAACCGCGACTATCCAGAGGAAAACAAGGAAGGAAATGAAAGCTACAGCCGCAAGTTGAAGGCCGACTTGTTTATCGACGACCGCAACTTGGGTGGTCTGCCCGATTGGGGCACCATCTATATGATGATCAAGAACCATCGCAAATATGCGGAGATGCTTCCGCAGGACTTGGATCTCACCATACCTGTACACCATCATCACCATCATCATCACCGGAAGAAGCATTGGTGGCAGATTTTCTAATGCCCCATTCAACAATAAAGGCGCATCTCAAATGGGATGCGCCTTTATGTTGCGTTGTCTTTTATCTTCTTTTTACTTGGTCTCGATTTCCTCTTTCATGTCGATAAACTGCTTCTTGCTGTCGTAGAATTCATATTGCAAGAAAGCCATTTTCTGCGAGGGAATGATGTGTACACCGAATCCGTATTTCATCTGCCACTTCCGTTTCAGGGACACGATGCCCTGGTTGATATAAGCAGCTACGTATGGGTGCACATGAAGATAGAATTTCTTGACACCAATCTTGTTGACCAGATAGTCAATCTTACTCTCCAATTGGTCAGTGAAAAGGATGCTTGATTTGATCTTTCCTTTTCCGAAACAGGTTGGGCAGGTTTCTTCCACGTTCACGTCCATGGCAGGGCGTACACGCTGACGGGTGATTTGCATCAGTCCGAACTTGCTGAGCGGCAAGATGTTGTGGCGGGCTCTGTCTTTCTGCATGTTCTTGCACATGCGCTCGTAGAGCATCTGTCTGTCTTCGGCAAGGTTCATGTCGATGAAGTCCACCACGATGATGCCACCCATGTCTCTCAGTCTGAGCTGGCGTGCCAACTCGTCTGCGGCTCCGAGGTTCACGTCGAGGGCGTTGGCCTCCTGTCCGTTTTCCGAACGGGTGCGGTTGCCGCTGTTCACGTCGACCACATGCAGTGCCTCCGTGTGCTCGATGATGAGATAGGCTCCATGCTTGTAGTTCACGGTCTTTCCAAACGAGGCCTTGATTTGCTTGGTCACATTGAAGTTGTCGAAAATCGGCACCTTGCCAGTATACATCTTCACTATGTCCGCCTTTTCAGGGGCTATGAGAGAGACATAGTGTTTCACGGCCTTGCAGACATCCTCGTCGTTGACATAGATGTTCTCATAGGTGGGGTTGAACAAGTCGCGCAACAAGGCCACAGCTCGTCCGGTCTCCTCGAACACGAGTTGGGGGCGTTCCTGGGTTTTCTGCACCTTGGTGATGGCGTCCTGCCATCTTTTCAGCAGCAGTCTCAACTCGGTGTCGAGTTCAGCCACCCGTTTGCCCTCAGCCACAGTTCTGACGATGACGCCGAAATTCTTGGGCTTGATGCTTTGGATGAGTTGTTTGAGGCGTGCGCGTTCTTCTCCGCTTTTGATTTTTGAAGAAACAGAAACTTTATCGTTAAACGGCATGAGCACAAGGTAGCGTCCTGCGAACGAGAGTTCGCCAGTGAGTCGCGGTCCCTTGGTTGAAATGGGTTCTTTGACGATTTGCACCAGCACTTCCTGTCCGACTGAGAGCGTATTCTGCACGCTTCCGTCTTTCTTGAGGTCGGGCAGTCTGGTGGCTTTAGAGATGGGATAAAGTTTCTTTCTGTCGCTGGTTACCTGTTTGAGGTATTTTGCGTAAGAGTTGAATTGGCTTCCTAAGTCGAGGTAGTGCAGAAAGGCGTCGCGTTCATAGCCCACATCCACGAAACAGGCGTTGAGCCCCGGCATCAGTTTCTTGACCTTTGCCACATAGATGTTTCCCACAGAAAAAGAGGCCGATCTCGGCTCGTTCTGGTATTCCACCAGTCGCTTGTCTTCAAGCAGGGCGATGGAAATCTCTTTCTGTTGGACGTCGATGATTACTTCGCTTGTCATTTCTTCAGTTACAGTACTTAGTTAAACATACAAAACGGGGTATGTCATGAAGTCTTTTCGTCTTTCTGACATACCCCTCAGTCGGAATAGACTGAAGCAAGGATTACTTGCTCTTATGTCTGTTCTTTCTTAATCTTTTTTTACGCTTGTGAGTAGCCATCTTGTGGCCCTTCTTCTTTTTTCCGCTTGGCATAGCTTAAAAATTTTAATGTTGTTTATAATGTTGTTACTTGTTTATTCTCCTTTCATCTTCTCGACGAAGCTCTTGGCTGGCTTGAAGCTTGGGAAGTCATGAGCGGCGATAGTGATGGTTGTGTTTTTTGAGATGTTGCGGGCAGTCTTCTCAGCTCTGTGCTTAATGACGAAACTACCGAAGCCACGGAGATATACATTTTCTTTGTCGAGCATGCTCTTCTTGATCTCCTCCATGAATGCCTCTACGGTTACTGACACGTCTTGCTTGGGCACTCCTGTTGACTCAGATATCTTCTTGATAATTTCTGCTTTAGTCATCTTGATATAGTCCTTTTAATGTTCGATTTATTTACTTTTAATCTAAAATTGTCTTGCAAATATAGTGGTTTTTACTGTAATACGAAAATTTATTATGCTTTTTTTCCTAAAATGCCGTAATATTCTGTGTTGAAACTGTTTAATTATCCGCATGAGTGGAAACTTTCGGATAAATTATGGTCATATTATCAGTTCTCCCTTCCGAAAAACTGTAAACATTATTGCTATATGTTCTCCGGTCTTCGTGAATAATATAAGGTGCGTTTCCCCATGTTTCATGGTCGTTGTTCCGGGTCTGCAGCGTGTTGTCCTCCGGCTTGTTTTTGTATGCGTTCCTCCATCTCTCTCAACTTTTGGCTGAACACAGCCTCGGTGCAGGGTCTGCCTCTCAGGCTTCTCACGATGGAGTAGTTCTGGTAGTCGGGATGGTTGGTGATGAACCATTTGTGCATAGACACTTTATCGCCCATCCGCTGCAGTTGGCTTTCAATGTCGCAGACATATCGGGGCGACACCACGGAAATATAGCGTTTGCCCGTCTGCAGTTGGATGAACAGCACATGGCGCATTTTCAGTGTCGTGTTGGCGGTTTCCCATTTCTGGGCATTGGTTCTGACAGACATGTGCAGTCCTTCCTGCCTGTTGATCTTGTTCATCCATGCCTTGAACAGCGGTCCATGCGGTCCCGTGTCCCGAATGCCGTCTGTATATATATAATAATGTATCATTTCGTGCACTAGGGTGTCCACATATTCCTCCTCGGTCCGGTCGTAATAGTTCGATACCTTGATGGTTGGGGTGGGGCGGCTTGCCATAAACAGTCCCAATTGTCTTTTGGCATTGTTCACGACAATCTTGGGGCGTTTCAGCCTTCCACCGAAACACCGCTTGTTGTATTCGTCAAATTTTGCGTATAGAAAGTCCAAAGAAGCTTGCATGGTTGCAAAGGTAGATAATTTTTCCTGATTAGCGTCATGTAGGCTCTCATTTTGAGGTGTGCTGTGCTTCTATTTCCTTTTTCCCTAAAGAAATGCCATTTTGCCATCTTTTCTTGCAACCAGTTGATTGTCAGTGGTTTGAAGGTTGCAGATAGTTGGTGGAAGATTTCGCATCTGTCACCATCCCGTTTCTCTTGATTTGACCCCATCAAAAATAGTTCAATTTTCCAAACGCACGTTGAACTGTTTGTTCAAGGCGGTGGAACAAACAGTTCAAAGCCCTGGTCCCATGCCGTCCGCTATCGTTTAGCTCCCCAAAGGAATGCCTACACCTGTCTCAAGGATGAAATCAGATTATGGGTGGCAGATGGTGACAACTGATGATAACTATCTGCAACCTACAACGCGTTGATTTATAGGCAAATAAATCGGTGGTGGCAAATGTTGCAAATAAAAGGAAAACATTTTCATTATAAGTTCGGGCAAGTGAATGCCATATACGAAACGAGGGTGAGTCTGTTGGACCCACCCTCGTTTTGTATATAGTCGCAAAAACCTTATTCGCTGATTGTGTCTGTCACTTCCGTCACATCCGGCAAGTGGAACTTGTAAGACTTGTCGAACACCTCTCTAACCTTGTTGATTTCGAGGAACGTGGTGCCGCCACCCGTGCCAAAGCTGCCGCTCAAGTAGGCAATCTTGTCGTCAAGACCGAGATAGCCCTTCTGGCGAAGCATGCGGATAGCCGCAAGGAAGATATACTGTGAGGAGATGTGCTTCTTCTGATAGATAGGAGTCACACCATAGCTGAGGTTGAGCAAGCGCTGCAACTTCTCGTGATAGCAGATGGCAAGCACGGGGTTAGGACCACGGAATGCGGCAAGGTTGCGGGCGGTCTGTCCGGTCTCACTGTCGGTGATGATACCCTTTACACCCAACTTTCTTGTGGCCTCGATGGCGCTCTTCGCCAAGAATTCGCGCTGGTCGCAATTGTCGCTCAACGGAATGTCAAAGGTGCGCACGAAGCCCAACTGCTTGTCTTTCTCAGCCTGCTCGGCAATGCGGGCCATGGTCTGAACAGCCTCCACGGGATATTTACCCGAAGCCGTCTCGCCACTCAGCATCACAGCATCCGTATTGGAATAGATGGCGTTGGCAATATCGGTCACCTCGGCACGTGTAGGACGAGGATTGTTGATCATCGTGTGAAGCATCTGTGTTGCCACAATCACCGGCTTCTTCTTCTGCACGCACTTCTGGATAATCATGCGCTGGATGCCAGGAATCTCCTCGATAGGAATCTCGATACCCAAGTCACCGCGGGCAATCATGATGCCGTAGGAAGCGTCGATAATCTCGTCGATGTTGTCCACACCTTCCTGGTTCTCAATCTTGGAGATGATCTTGATGTCGCTGTTGTGCTCGTCGAGAATCTTCTGCACTGCCATCACGTCCTCTTTGGAACGGACGAAAGAGTGGGCAATGAAGTCGATGTCCTCGTCGATGGCGAGCAGGATGTTGCGCTTGTCTTTCTCTGTGAGAGCGGGCAGGTCGATATGCTCACCCGGCACGTTCACACTCTTGTGGGAACCGAGCACACCGTCGTTCTGCACCTCGGCAACAAGCATTGGACCTGTATTCTCGATGACCTTCATGTCAATCAGACCGTCATCGAGCAACAAGTCGTCACCCACCTTCACGTCTTCCGTAATGTTGGGATAAGACACATTGAGAATCTCGTGATCGGAATCCATCTCGGGACGGCCGAAAATCTTGACCACGTCGCCCGTATGGAATTCAATGGGAGCTGCGATGCCCGTGGTACGGACTTCCGGACCCTTGGTGTCAATCATGATACCGATATGGGGAGAGACAGCTCTCACATTGCTGATAATCTTTCGCAAACCGTCAGAAGTGGCGTGCGCTGTGTTCATACGCACCACATTCATGCCTGCCAAAAAGAGCTTGCGGATGAAGTCCTGGTCACATCTCAAATCACTGACCGAAGCGACAATTTTTGTTTGTTTCATTCTTTTTACCTATTTATTGCCCGCCCAAGGGCGTGTTCACCTAATAATAAATATGGCTTTCGCCATTCAGCTACAAAATTACGAAAAAAATCCTACTCCCCAACCACATCACATCAAGAATTTTTACGCAATCGTTTACTCATGGGCGACTCATGGCTTCATTCTTCAACTCTGGCGACAACCCGACAGGGCAAACCGGTCTGTCCCTCGAACTTTACGGGGTAGGTGCCAATCTTGCACACCACTTGCTTTTTCCCAGCGAGCACAGAGGCAAGGTTGCAGAGATTCTCGACGATGAACACTCCTTGGTCGGCACACAGTTGATCGGTAGGAGTGTGCTCCTTGCCGTTGCGGACACCTGCGAAATCTACTCCGATGATGTGGATGTGCTTGTCGAGCAAGGCATGGATCAAGTCGAAGGAGAGTTGTGGATGCTTCGTGAAATACTTTTTCGTGGCATAGCCTTCTTGCTCAATATAGCCTGTATGGAACGCCACAAACATGCCTTCTTTCACCGCATCCAAGTCTATATCAGACACGCCAATCTCATCCATGGAAGTTTCATTGTCCGTCTTTCCCAAGCAGTGCGTCACATCAAACACCACTCCGTCGAGTTCCATATACTCCAGAGGAAACACCTTGTTCATCACATCAAAGTGGGTGCCCACATGGCCATTGAATGCCAAATTCAAGTTCTGGTGGGCTTTTGCCAAAAGCTCCGCAGAAACACAAGTCGTAATGTCTATCGTTTTCATATCACTAATTGTTAATGGATTTATAAACTAAATAATGTTATTATTTGTCGGATGCAAAGGTACGACTTTGTACTTCATTAAAATATGCGTATATTTGCAAATGTTATGCGTATATTGACAGACTTCATGGAATAAAACAAAAAACATGGTGCAGCGAGATTTTACATATAGGGAAATCGTGTATGACGGAAAGTCTGCGATTCGTTCCACCTACAATAGCTTGGGCACGCAGATGGACGACAACACTCAACATGGCTATGAGCGTTATCATAGTCATGAGGACTATCAACTGATGTTTCTCGAGGAAGGTAAGGTGAACATCACGATAGATGAAGTTGTCCATGAATATTCTTCGGGTGACATCTTGATGCTTGGTCCCCAATTGCCTCATAAAATTGAAGCGTGTTCAGGAGTGCCATGCAAAGGCATATTGATACAGTTCAAACAAAACCTCTTTCCTCAAGGAATGCAAGAAATTGGCGATTACCATTTTATTTCTTCCTTGCTCAACAAGTCATTGGGAGGCTTGCTCTTTCATCCGAATTCGGTGCAAAGCGCTTTTCAAGGGAAAAACTTTTCACTCTTTTCTTCTATTCATCAATCAAGCGGAGTTCAGCGCTTGTGTCTTCTGCTTCAGTTGTTGGATACTTTAGGCAGGGAACTGCAATCGAGCACGACTATTAGTCATCTCAGTGAAGTGCCGGAAAAAGAAAGTCTGGAAGCCGTGGTGGAAAAATGTAAACGATATCTCAAAGTGAATTATCGGAGTGATATTGATCTTCAAAGCTTGTCCCTCTTGCTCGGGGCAAATGCCACGGCACTTTGTCGAAAGTTCAAGAAGAATACAGGTGAGACTATTTTTCAATATCTCATACATTTGAGGATAGAAACGGCTTGCAAAATGCTTCATAAATCCAATCGTTCCATTTCTGAAATTGCCTATCATTGCGGATTCAACACACTCTCTCATTTCAACCGTAAGTTTAGGGAGATCATGGATATGTCGCCTATGGAATTTCGTGCGAGAAATTAACGCTATTTCCTCCACTGTCACCAGTAATGGTCTGGCTTGTTGGCACATTATTTGTAAGGTAAATGAAAGGATAATAAAGAGAAAACACAAATGCAGAAAAAGATTGTTGTCATGAACTTCTCCAATGTGTATGAGGAGGAGAACTTTTACAAGAAGGTCGGGGCGGAATGGATTGACTGCAGCGACATCAGCGGTGCCGACTGCTTCTGCGACGACGAGGCGGCTGCGGAGATACGTCACCGGCTGCAGGATGTAAGTGCGCATGGACTGCACTTCATCGACTCGGGCAACTACCACTATGTTTCACGATTCTTCACAGACAAGATCAAGGAGAGGTTTGTGCTCGTGGTCTTTGACCATCATCCTGACATGCAACTGCCTCTGTTCGAGCAGATTCTCACGTGCGGTGACTGGGTGAAGAGCGTCATCGACACGAATAAAAACCTTGAGAAGGTGGTGCTTGTCGGCACTTCCGACAAGCTGATAGCCAACATCCCCGAGGAATACGCAAGCCGTGTAGTATGCTTCCCTGAGTCGCAGCTGCACGACAGACAGGCTTGGCTCACGTTCTACGACATGCACTTCAAGTTGCCAATCTATGTGTCTGTGGACAAGGATGTACTTTCTCCAACCGACGACCCGACCAATTGGGATCAGGGCATCACAACATTACCCGAACTGAAACGCCTGCTCGTCACGCTCCTGCGCCACAATCGGCTCATCGGTGTTGACGTGTGCGGTGAATGTGATTACTCCATCCGAGGATTGCTCGATCCGGATGTGCAAATGAACGACAAGGTCAATGCGGAACTGATGAAGCTTGTGAAGTTCGGGAAACCGTAAGCACGACATATTCAGAGCGTGTGCCTATGCGGAACTTGCCGCCCCAAATGCCCATGCCCGAACTGACGTAATATTGTGTCGCACCTTTCTGCAACGGTCCAAAGGCATCCTCATAAACGGCATTGGTAATCCATGAGGCGGGCCAAACCTGCCCATAGTGGGTGTGGCCACTGAACTGGAAGTCGACGCCGTTTTTCTCGGCCTCCTCAAGATGATAGGGCTGATGGTCGAGAAGAATGGTGAAGTCGCTGTTCCGGTTGACGCCGCGCATAAGTTCCGACAAAGGCTTACGGCGCAAGTTGGTGCGGTCGTCCCTGCCGATGATGCTTATGCCCGCTGCCTTTGCCACACTGTCGCGGAGCAAAGTGATTCCGGCATCCTTGTAGAACTGTTGTGCTTTCGGTTCTCCGCTGTAGTACTCATGGTTGCCGAGACAAGCGTAAACGGGAGCGTTGAGGCGGTGGAACTCCTCTGCCACGTGCTCCTCAAGGAGTGGACGTACACTGATGTCGATGATGTCGCCGCCAACCAAGATTAGGTCGGCATGCTCGGCATTGATGCGGTCGACCCATCGGTGGAATTCCGCACGGCGATTATGGTAGCCGAGATGCAAGTCACTGAGGAGCACAATCTTCAGCGACTTGTTGCCGATGTTCTTGTTGGTGCTTATCTCAAGTGGCACACGCACCTTGTGATAATAATGTATGTTGCCGTAGACGAAGATGGCTGTCATGACGACGAATATTCCAAGGGAGGTATAGCTATTGCTGAACAGCCACGACTTGGGCACAAGATGGACGAGCCGTCCCAAGTCGAGCACCAAAAACAGCATGACAAGATAGAGAAGAATAAAAATCACGGAGTTGCCTGTCTCATAGACGCACGTTGCCATATTCAGCGGCATCTTCTCTATCGCTCCCGAAAAGCCGAGGAACATCGAGAAGAACAACAGCACCGCTACCACCACAGCCGTCCAGCGCCAAAGATTGGCAAACGGCAGAATTTGCCAAATGTGCCACAACACGTAAGCCAGTCCGATGACGGGCAACACAAGGAATATCATCATCCACATTGTTTTCATCTTTTCTTGCTTTTGGGTTAAAGGAAAATATACACGGTGCAAAGTTACGGAAATAAATGCGGATAACGGGTATAAGAATTACAGAAGCTATAACCTTATTTACAGCTTTGCTATAGAGAAGATGAAACATAAAAAAGGATTGCACCGCCAAGTGCAATCCTTTTTTATGCGGATAAGATTATCCCACGCTCTTATTTGGCGATGGCAATCTTTTCAACTCTTCTTTCGTGGCGTCCGCCTTCGAAAGTGGTATGGAAGAATTCGTCCATGATTTTGCTTGCAGTCGTGTTGTCGATGAAACGACCGGGCATCACGAGCACATTGGCGTCGTTGTGCTGACGGATGAGATGGGCAATCTCCGGTGTCCAGCAAAGGCCGGCGCGAACCTGAGCATGCTTGTTGAGTGTCATGGCCATACCCTCACCACTGCCACAGATGCCGATGCCGGGATAGACCTCGCCACTCTCGATACCCTCAGCCAAAGCATGGCCGAAATCAGGATAGTCGCAACTCATGTCGCTGTATGTTCCATAGTCCTTGTATGGGTAGCCGTGGTCTTCGAGATACTGAATGACAAACTTCTTC
Source organism: Prevotella sp. (assembly GCA_050873125.1). Taxonomy (GTDB): domain Bacteria; phylum Bacteroidota; class Bacteroidia; order Bacteroidales; family Bacteroidaceae; genus Prevotella. The sequence continues at coordinate 31,995 of JBNMIE010000001.1, read as the reverse complement.
AATGCAAAGCCTGCGTGGTCGCTGGCAATACCTACTTTTTTGATTTCCATAAGCCTTAAAGTTTTAAAAGGTTAGTGATGTTTTCGCTTCCCCCACAACAGCCTGTCGGTGTGGGCGAGCGATAACGGGATGAATACTGAAAAACCTTCCGCAGGGCTTGAGGGCCTGCGAAAGGTTTTATATAGCGGACAATGCTTAAAGCATTTCCTTCACTTGCTTGTATACGTTTTCTGCGGTGAAACCGAGTTTCTCGTCGAGCACCTTGTAAGGAGCTGAGAATCCGAAGCTTGGCATGCCCCATACCTTGCCGTTGGCGCCAACCAAACCTTCAAGAGTGACAGGGAGACCTGCGGTCATACCGAAGATCTTGCTGCCGGTAGGCAGAATCTTCTCTTGATATTCCTTGCTCTGTGAGCGGAACAGGCCCTCGGAAGGAACGCTGACGATACGGATTTTCACACCATCCTTGCGGAGGAGTTCTGCACCAGCTACGAGGGTGGAAACCTCAGAACCGCTGGCGAGGAGGATGATGTCGAAGTCGTCGTCGGAACCAGCCACGATGTAGGCACCCTTGCGGGCCTGCTCATAGTCTGTGCCGGCAGGCAGTTTGGCGATGTTCTGGCGAGAGAAGATGAGCGCTGTAGGAGTGCTCATGTTTTCCATGGCCATAGCCCAACATACGGTGGTCTCGTCGGCATCAGCAGGACGGAACACTCGGATGCTGTCCTTGCCGTGGTGATTCTTCAGTTTCTCCATCAAGCGGATTTGAGCCTCTTGCTCCACAGGCTCGTGGGTAGGACCATCCTCGCCGACACGGAATGCGTCGTGAGTCCAGATAAACTTGATTGGCACTTCCATCAAGGCTGCCAGACGCGCGGCTGGTTTCATGTAGTCTGAGAACACGAAGAATGTTCCGCAGGCAGGAATCACACCGCCATGGAGATACATACCGATACACATGCAGGCCATGGTCAGCTCGCTGACTCCTGCCTGGAAGAATGCACCGCTGAAGTCGTCAGCTGTGAGTGCGTGTGTCTTCTTGAGGAATCCGTCGGTCTTGTCAGAGTTAGAGAGGTCGGCGGAAGAGCAAATCATGTTGGGCACTTGCTCTGCCAACACACCGAGACATGCGGACGAAGCTGCACGAGTGGCGCTGCCTTCCTTCTGTACCACAGCGGTCCAGTCCACCTTTGGAGCGTTGCCGCTGAACCATTCCTTCATCAGGGCAGCCTTTTCCGGGTTGGCTTTTGCCCATGCCTCTTCCTGAGCGTGGCGCTCTGCCACAATCTTCTTGAGTTCCTCGCGACGGTCAGCATAGAGCTTGGCCACATCGGGGAAGATGACGAACGGATTCTCCGGGTCACCGCCGAGATTCTTGATCGTGTTCACGTAAGCCTCGCCACCGAGTGGTGCGCCGTGGGTCTTGATGCTGTGCTCGTAGCTTGAGCCGTCGGCCTGACGGGCACCCTTACCCATGATGGTCTTGCCGATGATGAGGGTAGGATGGGTCTGCTCTTTCTGTGCGTCGCTGAGTGCCTTGCGGATCTCATCAGCGTCGTTGCCGTTGATAACCACCACATTCCATCCCCATGCACGGTATTTGGCTTCGGTATCCTCGTTCATCACTGCCTTGCACTCTGTGGAAAGCTGGATGTCGTTGGAGTCATAGAACATGATGAGGTTGTTGAGTCCCAGGATGCCTGCCAAGCGGCCGGTGCCCTGTGAAATCTCTTCCTCGACACCACCGTCAGAGATGTAGGCATAGATCTTGTGCTGCATCACTTCATGGCCGAGGCGTGCCTCCAAGAATTTCTCTGCTACGGCTGCACCGGCAGCAAATGTGTGTCCTTGTCCGAGCGGACCGGAAGTATTCTCAATGCCACGGTTGATGTCGCGTTCCGGGTGTCCGGGAGTAGGTGAGCCCCACTGGCGGAACTCTTTCAGCTCATCGAGGGTGAACTTGCCTTGCAGTGCCAATGCGGAATAGAGCATTGGAGACATATGGCCCGGATCAAGGAAGAAGCGGTCGCGGCCTTCCCATGATGGGTTTTCAGGATCCCATACGAGAAATTCGGAGAAAAGCACATTGATGAAGTCGGCTCCACCCATTGCGCCGCCGGGATGACCGGACTTTGCTTTTTCAACCATTGAGGCTGCCAGGATGCGGATGTTGTCCGCAGCATGATTCATTAATTTCTTGTCGTTCATGTTATATGTTGTTTTTTTAGATTATCCTAACTTGCTTACAAAGTTAGTCGTTTTCCATTTATCTGCAAAATTATTGCCGGTCTATTTGAGCGTCAACACGACAATTGACTTGGCGGGTACTTTCACTTTCACGTCGCCCTTGCTGATTTTCGCTCCCTTGAACACGGTGGGTTTCACCACATCCGGGTGATCGAAGTCGTTGAAGTCGCTCACGTTTTGGCAAGTGAGCAGTTCTCCTGTGGCGGTCTTCTTGTTCACGCCGTCGAGGTGGAGGATAATCTCAGAAGGCTTGTCCAAACTGATGTTCACGAGGGATACGATGACCGCTCCGTCTTTCTGCTTGGCTGCTGACACGCTGACCAAAGGAATCTTGCGGCCGTTTTTGGCGTGTGAGTCACCACGCACATCGATGCTGTCACATTTCACATCCGTAGGAAGATAGGTGGCTTCTTGGAATCCTTTATACATCTTGAACACATGATAGGTCGGAGTGAGCACCATGTGGCCGGTTCCCTTCTGGTCTGTGAGAATCATGGATTGCAGCACGTTGACCACCTGGGCGATGTTTGCCATGCGGATGCGGTCTGTGTGGCGGTGGAACACGTTGAGGGTGAGTGCTGCCACGAAGGCATCGCGCATGGAGTTCTGCTGATAGAGGTGACCGGCGATGGTGCCAGGCTCCTCGTCCCACCATGTGCCCCATTCATCGACGAGCAATCCGATTTTCTTCTTCGGGTCTTTCTGGTCCATGATGGCCTCGTGTTTCTTGATCACGTCTTCGATGCCCAAGCTCTTGCCGAGCGTCCAATAGTAGTCGTCCTTGCCGAATTTTGTGGCGGAACCTTTGCTGCCATTCCATCCGCTCACGGTGTAGTAGTGGAGGCTGATGCCGTTCATGCGGTTGCCCACTTGGTTCATCAGCACCTTGGTCCAGTTGTAGTCATAGTCGCTGGCACCGCTGGCTATCTTGTAGAGCTGGTGACCGTCGTAGTTGCGGCAGTAGGTGGAATAACGGCGGTAGAGGTCAGCATAGTATTCGGGGCGCATGCTTCCGCCACATCCCCAACTTTCGTTGCCCACACCGAGGAATTTCACGTTCCATGATTTCTCCCTGCCATTCTGGCGGCGGAGTTTGGCCATTGGCGTGTCACCGTCGCTGGTCATATATTCCACCCATTTGGCAAGTTCTTCCACGGTGCCGCTTCCCACGTTTCCACTGATATAAGGCTCGCAGCCCAACATCTCGCAGAGGTTGAGAAACTCGTGGGTTCCGAAGGAGTTGTCCTCAATGGTGCCTCCCCAGTTGTTGTTCTGCATTTTGGGCCGCTTGTCTTTCGGGCCGATGCCGTCCATCCAGTGGTATTCGTCGGCGAAGCAGCCGCCTGGCCAGCGCAGCACAGGCACTTGCAAGTCTTTGAGTGCCTCGAACACATCCTTGCGGTAACCCTTGATGTTGGGTATCGGTGAGTTTTCGCCCACCCAGAGTCCTCCATAGATGCAGGAGCCGAGGTGCTCGGCAAATTGTCCGTAAATCTCTTTGTATATCTTTTGCTTGCCGTCGTTCACGTGAATGGTGGCTGTGGCGTCTTGCGCTTGGGCAGACAGCACACATGTGGCTGAGAGCAGAAGGATAGCAAATGTCTTTTTCATTACGATATGTCTGTTTATGTATTAATAGTACGTAGGCGTGGGCAAGTTCACTGAAACAAAAAACGTGATGCACCCCACGCCTGTGTGTGCATCACGCCTTTTTTGATTTCGATTATTTCTTGCATTCCACTGCCTTTTGTTCCACAGGCAGAGAGGCTTCATAGTTCTTGATATAGGCGTTGAAGCCCTCAACGTCTTCGGGTGTAGGAGCGATTTCCTCGCCCGTGTTGCCCGCAAACACTTGTTTGTCGAGATAGTCGGCGAGCGACAGGTGCTCCTTGTTGTTCACCAGATAGCCAGCCAAGAGGGCGATACCCCAGGCTCCGCCTTCTCCTGCTGTCTCCATGACCGAGATGGGAGAATTGATGGCGGCGGCGAGAATGCGCTGGCCCACACCCTTGGTCTTGAAGAGACCTCCATGGCCCGTGATGCGGTCCACCTTCACATGCTCCTTGTTGAAGAGAATGTCGTTGCCTATTTTCAGCACGGCAACAGAAGCGTAGAGGTTGGCGCGCATGAAGTTGGCGAGCGAGAACTTGTCGTTGGCGGAACGGATGAACATGGGACGGCCCTCAGCCAGTCCTGCGACAGGCTCGCCGGAGAAATAGTTGTAGGCGATGAGGCCGCCACAGTCAGCGTCACCCTCCAGCGCATGGTTGTAGAGTTTGCCGAACAGTTCGTTCATGTCGACAGGCATGCCCATCAACTCTTGGAATTCCTTGAAGATGTGAACCCATGCGTTGAGGTCGGAAGTGCAGTTATTGCAGTGAACCATTGCCACCGGACTGCCGTCAGGTGTAGTCACCATGTCGATGGGTTCATAGGGTTGGGAGAGATCCTTCTCGAGTACAATCATCGAGAAGGATGAGGTTCCGGCCGACACATTGCCTGTACGGGGACGTACGGCGTTGGTGGCCACCATGCCTGTGCCTGCATCGCCTTCTGGCGGACAGAGTGGAATGCCAGCCTTTAGATGTCCCGACACGTCGAGGCGACTGGCGCCTTCGGCGGTCAGTGTGCCGGCAGGCTCGCCCGCATTGAGAATCTTTGGAAGAATATCAAGCACGGTCCAACCGAGATGCTTGTCGGCGACAAGAGCATTGAACTTGTCTACCATCGCTGCGGAATACTGCTTGGTGTTGGCGTCGATGGGCAGCATGCCCGAAGCGTCGCCGATTCCTAACACTTTCTCGCCAGTCAGTTGCCAATGGATATAGCCGGCAAGAGTCGTGAGATAGTCAATGTCGTTGACATGGCTTTCTCCGTTCAGAATGGCTTGGTAGAGATGTGAGATGCTCCAGCGCAGGGGAACATTGAAATGGAACAGCTTTGACAGTTCTGCTGCTGCCTCACCTGTGTTGGTGTTACGCCAAGTGCGGAAGGGCACAAGAATCTGCTGGTTCTTGTCAAATGCCATATAGCCGTGCATCATGGCACTGATGCCAATGGCAGCCAACTGTTCTATTTCAGCATCGTATTCCTTTTTCACTTGTGCGCGCAAGTCAGCATAGCAGTCTTGCAGTCCATGCCAAATGGCATCTATGCTATAGGTCCAGAGTCCGTCCACGAGTTGGTTTTCCCATTCATGGCTACCCTGGGCTATCGGGTTGTTGTCCTGGTCAATCAAGACGGCTTTGATTCGGGTCGAGCCAAACTCGATACCGAGAACCGCTTTGCCGGCCTTGATGGTGGACGCTGCATTTTGTTTATTCATAACAGTTCGTTTTTCTTGAGTGTTTTTGATCCTGCCTATTGCTTTTTCTTCTGTCCGTAGTAGGCGTTGGGGCCATGCTTACGGCTGAAGTGCTTCTCAATAAGCAGAGGATTCATGGTTGTGTTGGGGTTGACGGAGAACGAGATGAAAGCCATTTTGGCCACCTGTTCCATCACCACGGCATTGTAGACAGCATTGTCAGCATCCTTGCCCCAAGAGAAAGGTCCGTGGTTCTTCACGAGCACGCCGGGAGTGTGTACGGGGTTGATGTTGCCGTCCTTGATGCGCTTCACGATCACGTTGCCCGTTTCCAACTCATAGTCGCCCTTGACCTCGGCTTCAGTCATGTCTGCCGTGCAAGGAATGTCGTCGTGGAAATAGTCGGCGTGTGTGGTGCCGATGTTGGGGATGTCTTTTCCTGCCTGTGCCCATGCGGTGGCATAGGTGGAATGGGTATGTACGATGCCGCCGATTTCAGGGAAGGCACGATAGAGCACGAGGTGGGTTGGCGTGTCGGAAGAAGGGTTGAGGTCTCCTTCCACCACTTTGCCTGTCTGCAGGTCTACCACGACCATGTCAGACGCTTTCATCGTGTCGTAGCTCACTCCTGAGGGCTTGATGACCACAAGTCCTTTCTCTCGGTCGATGCCAGACACATTGCCCCAGGTGAAGATCACAAGATTGTGCTTCACAAGGTCAAGGTTGGCACGGAATACTTTTTCTTTCAGTTCTTCAAGCATATTGTTTAAATGTCTTGGTTTTAATGTGTTATAGTTTAAACACGGCCTCGTCCTTATAGGCTTTTTTGTTGAAGCGGAACAGGGCGGCACCGCGTTTGGATGTCTTGCGGTCGATGAGTTCAGTCTTCTCGATAAACTCCATACTCTTGATTTTCTTTCTGAAGTTTCTCTTGTCCGTCTCCTCTCCTTGTATGGCCTCATACACGTGCTGCAGTTGGGTGAGCGTGAAGAGGTCGGGCAGGAGATTGAAGCAGATAGGTTCCGTGGCGATTCTTCTCCGGAGGATGGAAAGCGCCTCGCTGACCATGTCGTTGTGGTCGGAATAGAGTCGTGGCATGTCTTCCACGTTGACCCATTCCACATTGTGCTCCTTCAGAAGTTTCTCGTCATAGTCTTTCACGTTGATGAGCGCGCAATAGGCGATGGAGACAACCCGCTCACCCGGGTCTCGGTCGACAGCTCCGAAGGCGCCTACTTGTTTCATGTATACTTGCTTCAGACCCGTAAGGTCTTTCAGCACTCGATAGGCGGCGTCGTCCACGCTCTCGTCTACTCCGACGAAACCTCCGTAGAGCGACCATTGCCCACGTCCCGGGTCCATCTGTCTTCGGCCGAGGAGCAACTTCAACTTGTCTGCCTCGAAGCCGAAAATGATGCAGTCCACCGCGACGTAGACTTTGGTATGGTCTTTATAGAACTCTGTCATATTACCAGAAATAAATGTAGAAGGCTACCGTGATGCCCAGGATGATAACCGTATTGATGACATCCCATTTGTTCCAGCTGGCACGGGTGGCGGCACGCTGTTCGGGGGTAGAGGTGCCGAACACCAGACCTTGGATCTTTTCGGGCGATGGAGCAGGGGTGCAGAGGCTGACGATGACAACAATCAGACAGCATACCACGAGCATGGCACCGCAGAAATAGAGCCAGTTGAAGTCATAGAACACAGCCTTGAACCAGTTGTCTGAGGCATCGGTGACATTGCTGTAGTATACTTTCGCACCCAGACGTGTCATACCGATGATGATGCCGGCGAGCAATCCCCACATACCGCCTTTTGCGGAAGTACGCTTCCAACAAATGCCGAGCAGGAAGGCTGCGGCGATACCTGGAGCCAGCACGCTCTGCACGTCTTGCAGATAGTTATAGAGCACATTGCCCACACTGCGCATGATAGGAATCCAGAGGATGCCCAGGATGACGATGACAACGGTGGCTATCTGGCCGATGCGCACGAGCGCTTTCTCGGATGTCTGAGGACGCAGACGCTTGTAGAAGTCGATGGTGAAGAGCATGGCTGAAGAGTTGAACAGCGAAGCGAGCGAACTCATCAGGGCTGCGAGAATACCGCACACCACAAGACCTTTCACACCGGCAGGCAGAATTTTAGCCACAAGGGTGGGGAAGGCGGCATCGCTGAGGGTCATGCCGTTGGCGTCGACAGGCAGGAACACGCCGCCCGTCTTCTGGTTGAGGGCATAGGCAATCATGCCGGGAATGAGGAAGATGAATACAGGGAGCAACTTCAGATAGGCGCCGAAGATAGTACCGCGGCGGGCCTCTTTCTCGTTTTTACCCGAGAGCACACGCTGCACGATATACTGGTCGGTACACCAATACCAGAAGCCGATGACGGCAGAGCCGACCAAGGCTCCCAACCAAGGATATTGTGGGTCGCGGAGGTCGCGGATAAGGTCGGTCATGTGGTCGCCATAGTCGTTGACAGGCTCAAGCGAGCAGATGTTCATCACTTGGTCCCATCCACCCACGGCTTTCAGACCGAGCACAAGGATGATGAGAGAACCCAAGAGCAGGATAGGTGTTTGCAGCACGGAGGTGTAGAGCACGCTCTTCATACCACCGAAGATGGTATAGAGCGCTGTGATGAGCACCAAGCCGATGGCGGCAATCCAGAAGAAGTCGATGCCCCACAATTCCTTGATGCCGAACACTTGCTGGAACACCAGACCGCCGGCATAGACCGTCACGGCCACTTTCGTGAGCACATAGCTGATCAGGGAGATGACCGACAGGATGGTGCGGCTCTCCTTGTTATATCTGCGTTCGAGGAACTCAGGCATGGTGTATACCATTGAACGAGTGTAGAACGGTACGAACACCCATCCGAGGATGAGGATCATCCATCCCTGTATCTCCCAGTGGGCCATGGCCATACCGCTCGATGCGCCGGCGCCGGCGAGGCCGATGAGGTGTTCAGAACCGATGTTTGAAGCGAAGATGGAGGCGCCGATGGCAATCCATGTGGCATCCTTGCCACCTAAGAAATAGTCTGCTGAGTTGTTGTTTTTCTGTTTGACAACCCATACTACGATACCGATAAGTGCCAAGCAAAAGACACCTATCACAATCCAGTCTAATAATTGCATGTCTTGATTTTGTTATAGGTTTTGGTTGATTTATTCTTTCACAGAGAATTTATAGGCCACGTGACTATAGTATTTCTCACCTGGTTTCAGATAGGGTGATGGCCATTTCTTCTTGTTGGGGGCATCGGGATATTTCTGGCTCTCGAGACACACGGACACGTGTTTCGGATATTTGATGCCATGTTTGCACTTGATACCTGTGCCCTGGAAGTTGCCTGTATATACTTGTACGCCAGGTTCATTGGTATACATGCGCAGGAAGATGCCTGTGGTGGGCGAGTAGAGCGAGGCGCACACCTTGGTGTCGTCGCCCTTGCCATTCTTATAAGTGTTCAGACACCAGTTGTGGTCATAGCCTTGAGCGTTCTTGATGAGATAGTTGGTCGTGTCGTCGATGGTGGTGTAGAGGGCTCTTGGCTTGCGGAAGTCAAATGGACTGCTGAACACTGGGAGCACCTGACCTGTCGTCATATAGGTGGAGTCTGTCGGTGTGAAGTAGTCGGCATTGACATAGAGAATCATGTTGGTGCCTGGCTTCGATGGGTCACCGTTCAGGTTGAAGTAGCTGTGGTTGGTCATGTTGACCACGGTCTCCTTGTCTGTGGTGGCCTCAAACTTGATGTCGAGGGTGTTGTCGCTCAGCACGGTGTAGGTGGCTGTGGCAGTCACGGTGCCGGGGAATCCATTGTCTCCGTCGGGTGAGACAATCTTCAGTTTCAGTGTGGAGTCGTTGGGCTGGTCGGCGTCATACACTTGATACATCCATCCGGACGGACCGCCATGGAGACAGTGGCCGAAGTTGTTGCGGGGCAGTTGGTATTTCTTGCCGGCAACGGTCAACTTTCCCTTGTTGATGCGGTTGGCATAGCGGCCTACTGTAGAGCCGAAGTCGCTCGGACTGTTCACCGAGTCGGTATACTGCTTGAGGTTGTCGTAGCCCAGCACCACATCGGTAGGAGTCTTGTTTCTGTCGGGCACAACGAGCGAAACCACACGACCGCCGAAATTGGTGATGCACACTTCCATTCCGTTGTCGTTCTTAAGCGTATAGAGCTTCACGGGTTTATTGTTGATGGTGGAGTCGAAAGCCGCCGGATCGAGACCGGACACTGTGAGGTTGGACACAGGCTCTGACTGGCAGGCTGCGAGAAGCATTGTGGCGATTCCCGCTCCCAATAACAATGACTTTGCTTTTTTCATGATTGATTGCTGATTTGGTTTATGATTGATTTGGGTGTAAAATTACAATAAATATCCTAATGTTGTATCTTTCTGCTCAAGGTTTTTTCACAGCAATGTTGGTAAATAACACTTTTTAAACATTAGACGGGTCTGTTGCAATGAAAAAGAGCGTGCACTCCGTTCGGAGTGCACGCTCTATATAAAGGTGTTTTAGCGTTCTTCTTAGCAGATCTTTCTGGATCCGTCGCTGATGACCACGTCATAAACTTTTGGCTCATGACCGTATTTGGCGGCGAACTTCTCTTTGGCGTCGGCGATGAACTTGTCATAGAGTTCATCCTTTACCAGGTTGATGGTGCAGCCTCCGAAACCGCCACCCATGATGCGGCTTCCTGTCACACCGTTGGCCTTGGCGAGGTCGTTGAGATAGTCGAGCTCCTCGCAGCTCACCTCGTAGTCTTTTGACAGGCCCTCGTGAGTCTCATACATCTTCTTGCCAACGGTTTCGTAGTCGCCGGCGTTGAGGGCGTCGCACACGGCAAGCACACGGTCTTTCTCGCCGAGCACGAAGCGAGCGCGTTTGTAGTCTTCCTCGCCCACTTCCTGGCGCACCTCGTCAAGCTGTTCCCATGTGCAGTCGCGCAGGGTGTCAAACTTGCCTTCCGGATGCTTGGCGGCGATGTGTTTCACCACGTTCTCGCAGCTGTTGCGGCGGTCGTTGTAAGGAGAACCGGCCAGTTCGTGTTTCACGACGGAGTCGAGCAACACCAGCTTGTAGCCTACAGGCTTGAATGGGAAGTATTCAAACTCGCGGCTGCGGCAGTCGAGACGCATCAGGCATCCTTCCTTGCCGAACACGCTGGCAAACTGGTCCATGATACCGCAGTTCACTCCGCAGTAGTTGTGTTCTGTGGCCTGACCTGCCAACACCATGTCCCACTTGGAGATGCGGTTGTCGGCGAAGAGGTCGTTGATGGCATAGGCGAAGCAGCTCTCGAGGGCAGCGGATGAGGACATGCCCGCTCCGAGAGGCACGTCACCCGAGAAGGCTGTGTTGAAACCTTTCACGTCCACACCCAGTTTGCGCATTTCCTGCACGATGCCATAGATGTAGCGTGCCCAGCTGGCCTTCGGTCCCTTGGGGTCGTCTACCTTGAATTCCACACGATCCTTGAGGTCGATGGAGTAGCACATCACGGTGTTGGTGCCGTTGGGGCGAACTTCTGCCATGATGCCCTTGTCCACTGCGCCGGGGAATACGAAGCCACCATTATAGTCGGTGTGCTCTCCGATGAGGTTGATACGGCCTGGTGACGCATATATGTTACCTGTTTGTCCATCAAAATGCTTGATGAAACGACTTCTTACATGTTCGATATCCATAGTTTTAAAGTTTTGGTTTAACAATGTTGTTTATACTGGAATGTCTTTGTTCACGTTCTTGCTGCCAAACAAGGTGTAGGCAAGGATATATGCCACCATGGCGATGATGAGCCAGTAGCTGGCGATAGGACCGGCTGCCTTGGCGATGGCGTCCTGGAGCAGAGGCATGATGCCGCCGCCGACCACCATCATCATGAAGATGCCGGATGCCTGTGCGGTGTATTTGCCGAGACCCTCAACGGCGAGGTTGAAGATGCCGCCCCACATGATGGAGGTGCAGAGACCACAAAGCGCGATGAGCACACACTTGGTAGGAATGGTGAATACCACCATGCCACCGGCATTGGCGGCGAGCTTGAAGAATCGTGCTACGCTGGAGTCACCATTCATATTGAAGTTGATGGTGTTGGATTCCGGCATGATGATGGCAATGAGCAACAAGAGGATGGCAACTGCCGACACAACGGTCATCTGCGTCTTGGTAGACACGCTGCCGCTGATGAAGGAGCTGAGGAAGCGTCCGCACATCATCAGAAGCCAATAGACAGCGGCAAAGGCACCGCCGACAGAGGCTGCTCCCTCAAATCCCATGTTGGTGATATAGAAGTTGAGCTGTGCGGGAATGCCTATTTCCACACCCACATAAAAGAAGATGCCTATGACGCCCAACACGCAGTGGCGGAAGGCCCAAGGGCTGCTCTCATATTTCTCGTTCTTGTGCTCGGCTTGTGGCTCAGGGATGTTGACCATGCTGATGATCACGAAGGCGATGGCGAAGACGCCCATACCGATGAACAGCAGAGGAGCCACGTCGCTCATACTCGTGTTCTTGGTCACTGTGCCCACCATCACACCGGTCAGCAGTGGGGTGAGGGTAGCGGTCAGAGAGTTGAGGGTTCCACCGAGCTGGATGAACTGGTTGCCGCGGTTGCCGCCGCCGCCCAAGAGGTTGAGCATAGGGTTGACCACGGTGTTGAGCATGCACACGCAGAATCCGCAGATGAAGGCTCCGAGGAGATAGATGATGAGGTTGAGGCACACATCACCTCCATTGACCTTGAACACGGCGATGTCGTTGCCGAAGACACTGGATGTGTATTGGATGGCGAGACCGACGATGCCCACGCCGAGTGCGATGAGTGCGGTCTTCTTGTAGCCCTTGCTTTCCAGCATCTTGCCTGCAGGGATGCCCATGAAGAGATAGGCGGCGAAGTTCATCATGTTGCCCATCATGGAAGCCCACTCATATTTGTAGCCCCAGATGTTGCCGAAGGGGGCACCCATGTTTGTCACGAAGGAAATCATGGCAAAGATGAAGCACATCGTGATGATGGCGACAATGTTTCCTCCTTGTTGTTTTGCTTGATTACTCATTTAAGTTTTCTGGTTTTTGGATAATTGGTTAAAGTTTCGCAAGCACTTGTATGCTTGCGAAACTTTTATAGGTGAATAATATAAGGTGTTACGATATATTTATTTGTCAATGCCAAACTTGTAGATGGTCTTCTGTTTGTATTGCTCGCCAGGGTTGAGCACTACAGACGGGAAATAAGGATGGTTTGGCGTGTCGGGGAAGTGCTGTGCCTCGAGACAGATGGCGCTGCGCTTCGGGAATGTGGCTCCGTGGGCACCTTCGAATCCGAAGAGGAAGTTGCCGGTGTAGAGCTGCAGACCTGGTTCGGTGGTGTATACTTCCATTGTGCGTCCGCTTGTCGGCTCGGTCAGACGGGCAGCGAAACTCAGTTCGCCTTCCTCTTTCTTGTTCAGCACATAGTTGTGGTCGTAGCCGGATCCGTTTTTGATCTGCTCGTTGTCCGCATTGATCTCGTCGCCGATGGCCTTGGGTTTGCGGAAGTCGAACGGTGTGCCTTCCACAAATCTGATTTCACCTGTAGGAATCGACGTGTTGTCGATAGGCAGATAGTAGTCGGCGTTGATTTCGCACTTCACATTCTCTACGGTAGGTGTCGGGTTGGCGATGCCGGCGAGGCTGAAGAAACCATGATGTGTCAGGTTGACGATGGTCTTCTTGTTGGTGGTCGCCATGTATTCGATGATGAATTCATCATCGTCTGTGAAGGTGTAGATGACGGTCACTTTCAGTTCGCCACTGTAACCTTCCTCGCCATAGGAACTTACATAGTTCAGCACCACAGACTGGTCGTTCATCTGGAGAGCGTCCCACACTTTTCTGTTGAATCCCTTCTTTCCGCCGTGCAGAGAGTTGGGACCATCGTTGAGAGCCAATGAGTACTCTTTTCCGTGAAGCTGGAATTTTCCTTTGCAAATGCGGTTGCCATATCTGCCGATCAATGTGGACAGATACTGCTCAGGACTGTTCACCACATGGTCTATGCTGTCGTGTCCTTGTATGACGTTGGCATAGTTGCCGTTGCGGTCGGGCACCATGATTGCGCATACAGCGCCGCCAAAGTTAGTTACTGCAACTTCGTTGCCTTTCTTGTTTCTCAGGATATACAAATCTGTATTTTTCCCATTGATGGTGGTCTGGAAATCTTCTCTTTTCAGACCACAGCGATTCTCGGTTTCGGTCGTGTTCATCATGAAGAATAGTTTTAATGAGTGATTGTTTCTATTGCAAAGTAAGTAAAAAATAATGTACGAAACAAAAGTTTGACAAGAAAAATCGCAAATAGCTCCGTTAAAAACAATTAAAAACAAAAAAGGCGACAGACTTTCGCGGTCTGTCGCCTTATGAGTGTATGGATAAAACCTTTACTTTTCAATCATTTCCACGCTTCTTTCGAGGAACTTGTTGAGGGCTGCGCCCTTCAGCATGCCGTTCTGCAGGAGTGCGAGGTCGATGAGCTGGTGCACCACCTTGTTGTCCTTGGCATAGTCGGCGATGATCTTGTTCTTCTTGTCGCGCTGCTCTTCGATAGCCTTCTGGGTGTTGTGGAGGTCGTCTTTCTCTTCCTGTGTCACCTCTTCAGGCTTCTTCTTGCTCTGTGTCTGATGCAGGGCGGCGAGGCGTGCTTCCTGTCCCTTGATTTCGCTCTCGATAGGCTTCAGGGGCTCGGCGCAATGGGCGGTCTCCTCTTCAAGCACTTTCTTGATGAGCGGATGCTCGTTGTTGAGCACGAGGCTGTAGGCGTCTGGCATCTGTGCGTAGAACGACATGCCACTCTGATAGCGGCTCATGTCCTTCATTCGGCGCATATACTCGCTCTGGGTGATGAGCACCGGCTGGCCTTCTTCGCCCATCGGCTGAACCTCCACGTTGAACTCCACCTTGTCGAGTTGTGGCAGTTGTGAGCGGAATACCTGTGACAAATTGGCACGGTCTGTGTCATTCAGTTCTGTCTTCTTCAGGTCTTCCTTGATGATAAGGCGGTCTACAGTGTCGGAGTCTACGCGGACAAAGCGGCTCTTCTCCAACTTCTGCTCGAGCATGGAGGCCATTGGTGTGTCAAGTTGTCCGTCGAGGAGCAGCACGCTGTAGCCCTTCTTCTTGGCAGCCTCGATATAGGTGTACTGCTCGTCCTTGTTGTTGGCATAGAGATAGACGAGCTGTCCGTCCTTGTCGGTCTGGTTGTCCTTGATGAGAGCCTTATACTCTTCGAAGGTGAAGTATTTGCCTTCCACATCCTTCATCAGGGCGAAGTCCTTGGCGCGCTCATAGAAGTCTTCCTGTGAGAGCATTCCGTAGTTGATGAAGATCTTCAGATCGTCCCACTTCTTCTCGTAGTCCTTGCGGTCTTCCTTGAAGATGCTTTGCAGGCGGTCTGCCACCTTCTTGGTGATGTAGGTGGAAATCTTCTTCACGTTGCTGTCGCTCTGCAGATAAGAACGGCTCACGTTCAGTGGAATGTCCGGAGAGTCAATCACACCATGGAGCAGGGTGAGGAACTCGGGCACGATGCCTTCCACCTGGTCGGTGACAAACACCTGGTTGCAATAGAGCTGGATCTTGTTGCGCTGGATGTCGATGTTCGACTTGATTTTCGGGAAGTAGAGGATACCTGTGAGGTTGAACGGATAGTCCACATTGAGGTGAATCCAGAACAGCGGCTCGTCCTGCATAGGATAGAGCGTGCGGTAGAAGTTCTTGTAGTCTTCATCCTTCAGTGTGCTTGGCGCCTTGGTCCAGAGTGGTTCCACATTATTTATAATGTTGTCCTCGGCAGTGTCCACCTGCTTGCCGTCCTTCCATTCGGTCTTCTTGCCGAATGCAACGGGTACGGGCAGGAACTTGCAGTATTTGTTGAGGAGGTCCTGGATCTTTCCCTTCTCCAGGAATTCCTTGCAGTCGTCGTCGATATAGAGCACGATATCAGAACCGCGGTCTTCCTTCTCGGCTTCGGTAATCTCGTAGGATGGGCTGCCGTCGCAACTCCATTTCACGGCCTTGGCGCCGTCCTTGTAGCTGCGGGTGATGATTTCCACCTTCTTGCTCACCATGAATGAGGAGTAGAAGCCCAGTCCGAAGTGGCCGATGATGGCGTTGGCGTTGTCCTTGTATTTGTCGAGGAAGTCGTTGACGCCGGAGAAGGCAATCTGGTTGATGTATTTGTCTATTTCCTCCTCGGTCATGCCGATGCCTCGGTCGCTGATGGTCAGTGTGCCCTTGTCCTTGTCAAGGCTCACGTGTACGGTCAAGTCGCCCAGCTCGCCCTTGAAGTCACCCTTCTCGGCGAGGGTCTTCATCTTCTGTGTGGCGTCAACAGCGTTGGACACCATCTCGCGGAGGAATATCTCGTGGTCGGAATAAAGGAACTTTTTGATGACGGGGAATATGTTCTCGGTTGTAACCCCGATATTACCTTTTTGCATATCTTTAGTTTTTATTATTGATTTCGTTTCTGATCATTCGATATGCAAAATGCGTGCCAAAGAAGTGTCGGGCGCCGCGATATGTCATTTTTTGACAGTGTCGACGAGGAATTGCCGCAGGTCTTCGCCTGTTTTCAGTCCCAGTTTCTTGCGGATGTGTATGCGCACGGTGCCTATGTTGTTGGCATTTTTGTCCAGGATGCGCGCGATGTCGTTCACGGTCTTTCCGTTCATCACGAGGCGACACACCTCCAACTCGGTGGGCGTGAGCTGGGGAAAGCGCAGGGCGAAGTTCTCCTGTTCGAGCCGCTTTTCTGCCAACCGCTGTTCCACGGCGTTGATGAGGTTCTTCTCCGACTGCTCGTCGAGATTGCGGAAAAAGTTGTGGATGGATTTCTCCTCCTGGTTGTTGCGGCGGCACATCTGCAGGTAGGCCACCAGCTCCTGCTTGCTCATGTGGAACGCCTCGAGTATTCCGTCTTGCGTCTTCAGATAGTCGGTTGCCTCGTTTTGCAGCGTGTGCACGCCTTTCCACGTGACATAGCCGAGAACGCAGGAGCCGATTTGGATGAAGGAAAACAGCAGGGTGAAATGGGGACTGACGGCATGCGGGTTGTAGTTGGAGGCGAACAGCAGGGTGGCAAGGTTGATGGCGGTGACAATCACGGGCACGGTCTTGACGAATCCCAACACCAGATAGATGACGATGGCGAACGAGATGACGAGGTTGACCACAATCGTGCGCTCGAAATTGTCGGGCGTCACCACGGCGAGATAGATGATGCGCACCGACTCCGAGAGTTGTGCCACAATGGCATAGACGGAGATGGCCTGGATGAGCGTGAGCTTCCTATATATATAAAGGAGGAGAATGGCGACGAGTGAGAGCCAGAATACGACGGTGACGTTCAGCAGAAACTGCTCGTCTGTGCCGATGAGTCCCAACAAGTGCATGGGCATGCCGAGGAGCAGCAGGGTCATGCTCGCGAGAAACATGAATAGTCGGGTGCGCTCCTCGAGGTTCGTGGAGCGGTTGTTGACGAATGTCACAAATCTTTGTCTCAGGTTCAATGTCATGTAGCGGATGTTTATGTGTAGTCGTAAAAATGTTTGTTGTCGGCTGCAAATTTACGATAAATTCCTTGTTTTTGCATCATTTTACCTTTCTTTTTCTTGCCTTTTACGCTTTTTTACGCCCCGTTTGATTTGCAGGCGATTCAATATCGCTATACTTTTGCAGTAGAATCAACATAGAAAGGATAAGATTATGGAAAAGAAAAACGTTAACACAGGATTGATGGGAAATCTCGAGAAAGGTTTCCGACTCTTTATAAAAGCGGAAGAGGGATTGTTGCACTTGTTGATGGGCATTATCATCTTGGTGGGCGAGCTTGCCCTGATGTTTGCCTTCGGCATCATTTCTCTTTAAGGCGAAGACGGAAATCGGGATTCCTCGGCACGTTGTCAGTGAAGATATAGACTACAACTTTGAACAATCTTTTGACCAGTGGGATTATCATTGCACGACAATAGACTTTGGTGATGGCCGGTTACAAAAAGCCGACCTCATCAAGGTCTCCCACAAAACCACCGTATTATCTCTCTTATTTCATTATTATAGAAGTACTATCAAATTTCAAATTTTAGGGTTTTTGTAAGTTTGGATGCCAGCTCGTCGTGAGGATGGGTTGGCGTTTTCCCGTATACGAAAAAGTCGGGCAGGGTAGGCGATAGGGTCGCCTGTCCTGTCCGACTTGGTTATGTGAAGGGGAAGTATTATTCCTCTGGCACGTTCTTGAGAATCTCGAGCAGATGATCCCACACCATCTTTACGGTTGGGATGAGCAGCTTCTCGTCTGGTGTGTGCACACCGCGGAGCGTTGGACCGAACGACACCATGTCGAGGTCGGGATAGCGCTCGGAGAAAAGACCGCACTCCAGTCCGGCGTGGATGCCGCGAACCACAGGCTCCTTGCCGAACAACTTCTTGTAGGACTCAACGGCAAGCTTGGTCAGCTCGCTCTCTGGACGCATCTTCCAAGCTGGATAACCGTCGGTCTGTGCCACCTCGGCGCCTGCCAGTTCGAAGGCAGCCTTCACCGTGTTGCACATGTTGTCGAGGTTGCTCATCACGTTGGAACGCTGGCTTGCCACGATGTTGATCTCGTTGTCTGTGGTTGCGATGCTGGCCACATTGCTGGAAGTCTCCACCATGCCCTTGAGTTCAGGATCCTGGCAGATGGCGAACACGCCATTGTCCAAAGCCTGGATGGCGCGGATGAAGTTGTCTGCCACTTTCTTCTCGATGACCTTCGTAGGCTCGGTGCTCTCCAGTCTGAACTGCATGGTCGTGTCGGTCACGTGGAACTCGTCTTCCACATTGGCTGCGAACACGTTCCAGTCTGCCTTCACCTGCTCCTTCTCAGCCTCGGGTACGGCGAAAACCACCTTTCCGTCACGTGGAATGGCGTTGTGCATCTTGCCGGAGTTGAACGAGGCAAGGCGCAGATCAGTCTTCTGCAATTCGAGGTAGAGGAAGCGGTCGAGCACCTTGATGGCGTTGGCACGCTTTTTCTCGATGTCGTCGCCAGAGTGTCCGCCGTTCAGACCCTTGAGCGACGCCTCCATGAAGAAGTAACCCTTAGGCGCATCCTCGCGGTTGAACTTGAATTTGGCTGTTGTGGCGCGACCGCCAGCGCAGGACACGAATATCTGACCCTCGTCCTCAGAGTCGAGGTTGATGAGCATCTGACCCTTCATGAATCCTGCCTTCATGCCCATGGCACCCGTGAGCTGAGTCTCCTCGTCGCGTGTGAACACACACTCGATGGGACCATGCTCGATGTCGTTGCTCTCGAGGATAGCAAGCTCGATGGCGTCGCCGATACCGTCGTCGGCACCCAGTGTAGTGCCCTTGGCTGTGAGCCATTCGCCGTCGATATAGGTCTGGATGGCGTCCTTCTCAAAGTCGAAGTCCACATCCACCAGTTTGTCGCACACCATATCCATGTGGCTCTGGAGGATGACAGTCTTCTTATTTTCGTAGCCCTTGGTGGCGGGCTTTCTGATGATCACGTTGCCGGTCTCGTCCACTTCAGTCTCCAGTCCATGGCTCTCACCGAAGTTTTTGAGATACTCAATCATTTTCTCCTCACGCTTTGAAGGGCGTGGAATAGCGTTGATTTTCGCAAATTGCTCGAATACGCAAGCGGGTTTTAAATCACTTTTATTCATTATTTATAGAATTTATTGTTGTATTCCTAAAGATTTGATTACCTTTGCACGTGCAAAGTTAGAAAAAATGGTAGAAACAAGACCATTTCACATGTTAATTATTGCTATCTATAAAAACAAATATCATAACAAGACAATGAAGAAAAGAAACTTTTTCAGCATCGTGGCTTTGGCTGCCATCGCCACCGTTGCCATGACTTCATGCAACAAGCAGAATCCTCAGGTTGACGATAAACCTGCTGCAGCCGCACAGCCTGCCGGCGACGCCAAGTTCGCTTATGTAGAGGTGGATTCTATCATGTCACAGTATAAGTTCTGCAAGGACTATTCTCTCATCCTCCAGAAGAAGGGACAGAATATCCAGAACACACTCGGTCAGAAAGACGCCAACCTGCGCCAGGCTGCTGCCAACTTCCAGCAGAACATCCAGTCAAACAAGTATACGCGTGAGCAGGCTGAGGCTATCCAGGCCAACTTGCAGAAGCAGAACGCTGACCTCCAGGCTCTCAACCAGCGTCTGACCAATGAGTTCCAGACCGAGACAGCCAAGTATAACAAGGCTCTGAGCGATAGCATCCACAACTATCTCGCCCGCTACAATAAGGACAAGAAGTATGCGATGATTTTCGCCAAGCAGGGAGACAACATCCTCTGCGCTGACAAGGCTTACGACATCACCAACGAAGTGATTGCCGGATTGAACAAGGCCTACAAGCCAGCTCCCGCAGCCAAGAAGTAAACTTTTATACCTTTATATTCAGTGAGACGGCAGACGCACCAAGTGAGGTGGCGTTCTGCCGTTTTCTCTTTT
This sequence comes from Prevotella sp., assembly GCA_050873125.1. Taxonomy (GTDB): domain Bacteria; phylum Bacteroidota; class Bacteroidia; order Bacteroidales; family Bacteroidaceae; genus Prevotella. The sequence goes on along the minus strand of JBNMIE010000001.1, from coordinate 11,889 downwards.
CCCCTCAAAGGCGATTGGGGTGGAATATTGTTTTCTAATGCCAAATAATACGAGAAGTGAAAGTTTTATAAATATAGATTTTGGTGGTATAGAAGGGTTGCGGACATGTGGGGAAGATAATGAAAAACGCTTCCATACATGAATGTACAGAAGCGTTTGTATAGTTTGAAAGACAATATAGTCTTACTAATTCTAAAATCACTCGACAGTGAAAGTCGTAACTTTCATTCCATTTTTAGTGTTTTCATGATTCGGGTCTCCAATAATGATGCCATACTCTCCAGGAGTAAGGTCTTCCAAAACTATGTAATATGAACTTTCGCCATATTTCTTAGCCTTATAGTCTACGCTTGAAATATTTTTACTTTCTGTTTTAGAGAAGGTACCAGCTTCTTCAAGCAGGTATCGACGCTCTTTTCCTTTTATTTCAAATTTGAAAACCGAGATAAAAGAGTTCGGATCTGTCTTGTTGTCTGCAGCTTTTATTATAAGGCGAGTTGTTGAACCACCAACAGCTTTGCTTGTAGACTTCACTCCTTTAAGGGTCAATCTCGATTTTACTTTACCGATACCTGTCAAATAAAGACTCGCTCCAGCCTTAGTCTTAACGGTTCCATTCTCACGTGACAACTTTACTCCTTGATTATCGGAGGTCAGGAGTAAAGTCTCTTCAGCAAACTCCGGCTCTTCTACGGTTACGTTCTGTGCTATAGCTCCAGTAGCCGTAACTAAGGCTGCAATTAAAATAACAAATAGTTTTTTCATACCTTTTTATGTTTGGTTTTTGCAAAGTTATAATAAAGTCCTTGTATTCCCCCCCCCGGAGGTTAAATATAGTTAATGATGTACTCTTTTGGAAAAAGTCTTTGTTTAGTTGTTATTAAAATAGGAATAATCATCGGACGCACTCACCCAAAAAGTTCACTAAAGGGTTCACTAAAGAGTTCACTAAAGGATTCTTGTCGTTGCATATCGAAAAAACTTTTGTTGTTTGTGAAGAGATGTCTAAACACATGGGTGTCTGTAACTTCTATAGAGTATGAGTCGAAAGTAAGACTTGTTGGCTGTGAATTTATTTTACAACTATCGTGTACTTTTCCCTTCTGCCTGATTCTTGGACAGCCGCAAACAGAGTTGTGTAGGGGAAACAGGGCGACTAATGGAATTATCACCGCGGTGAAAAATCCGTTAGTGTGCCATTAATGGTCCGCTAATGGCACACTAACGATGCGTAGATGGGCGAGTATGTTCTTCTTTGTTGTGAATTTATTTTACAATAAAATGGTGGTTTCGACTTCTTATCACGGTGTGAACGAGTAAAAAGCAATGTAGGTTTATGTATGATTTATGTATGATTTTTGTGGACACATACATGACTGAAATGGTTGGAACACAGATTGTTATGAACGAATCATGTAGGTATGTATGATCTTCTCCCGAAAAAACATTCTCACGTGCGCGCGTGTGTGTCGGCTATAGCATGAAGGGGGAGAGTTGGGGGAATTTCCTATGAATGGAAAAAGGACCATCCCTGGGAGGGACAGTCCTTGCGTGATATAGATTTTTCAGCAAATAAAAAGTCTTATTCTTCTTTGAGCAGGTCGTCGAGAAAATGGTCCAGATCCTTGTCCAAACCCTGCATCAAGTCGCCACCAATGATCACCGTGTCGTCGTCGGCCACATACAGCTCGGCGATGGAGTCCTTGTCGTCGTTTTCCAACACAAAGCTGAAAGGCTTGAGGATGCCCATCTGGTTGATGGTCTCGCGCTGGCTCTCAAGCACACCGCGGAGCACGGGGACAATCAGCTGATAGAAGTTGTCGTCCTTGTTGTCTATCCATTGGTCCACCACACACCGTGTGATTTCATTCTCGTCATCATCGAAAGCCAGCAGCTCGCCGCTTTCCTGCGACACCAGCAGGTGGATGTCGGTCATGAGGGTAGGCTCCTCGGTGGGAGGAAACTTCTGTGCGATCTTTTTGACGGCTCGCTCGAGTTTGAGAGAGGTCTGTTCGGTAACTTCCATCTTCATGTGATTAGATATTTTGTTAAACGACTACAAAAGTACGGTAAATATTTGACACATCCTAATTTTTATAGCTTTTTCTTGCGAGGAAGTTGCAAACGTTTACGGATAAGAGATGTTAACACAAATGTAATTTAATGGGATGATTGCTTGTGCGGTTGGATTTTTTGCATTAACTTTGCATTTGCTAACTGGACGTTGCAATTCGCGAAAATCATGAACAACAATATAGAGCATTTGGGAGTCGTCGACAGTATTGACGGTATCTGTCTGAAGGTGAGAATACAACAGATGTCGGCTTGTTCCTCTTGTAAGGTGGCGAAACATTGTTCCGCCTCTGAGCAGAAGACCAAATATGTGGACGTCTATGATGCTGAAGCCGCCGCCCTGCTGCATGTGGGCGACGAGGTGAAAGTGAAGGCGAGCCTCTCTGCCGGCTATCAGGCGGTGTGGCTCGGCTTTGGTGTGCCCTTGCTGCTCATGCTTCTGACCATCCTTCTGGTGGCCAATGTGCAATCGGACGAGACGGTGGCGGCGCTTGCCGGCATTGCCATTCTTTTACCTTATTATATAGTACTTTATTTCTTGCGCGACAAATTGCGCCGCAAGTTCACTTTCCGTGTGGAGAAAAATTAATCACTAAAACAAATACAAAAAGATTATGAATTCAATTTTGTCTGCAGTAATCGTGCTTGGAGTCATTGCGCTTGTAGCCGCAGTGATACTTTACGCATGCTCCAAGAAGTTTGCTGTCAAGGAAGACCCACGCATCGGTCAGGTTTCCGCCCTGCTGCCCCAGGCCAACTGTGGTGGCTGTGGATTCCCTGGTTGCTCGGGTATGGCTTCCGCCCTCGTGAAGGGTGCGGACGCAGGCTCATTGGATGGTCTGTTCTGCCCTGTAGGCGGACAGGAGGTGATGTCGCAGGTGGCCGACTTGCTCGGCATGGCTGTGGCCAGCACCGATCCGATGGTGGCTGTGGTGAGATGTAACGGCACATGTGAGCATCGTCCTCGCATCGCCCAGTATGACGGTCTGCGCACTTGCGCTGCCATGAACTCCACTGGTGCCGGTGAGACCGGTTGTGGCTTTGGTTGCCTCGGTTGTGGCGACTGTGTGGCTGCTTGCCAGTTTGACGCCATCCACATGAACGAGGAGACTGGTCTCCCCGAGGTGGACGAAGAGAAATGTATCGCTTGTGGTGCCTGCACCAAGGCGTGTCCACGCCACATCATCGAACTTCGCAAGAAGGGTCCTAAGGGCCGCCGTGTGTATGTGCAGTGTGTCAACAAGGACAAGGGCGCCGTGGCGAAGAAGAGCTGCGAGGTGGCTTGTATCGGTTGCGGAAAGTGCCAGAAAGTCTGCAAGTTCGACGCCATCACCATCGAGAACAATCTCAGCTATATCGACTTCAACAAGTGCCGCATGTGCACCAAGTGTGTCGACGAGTGTCCTACCGGCGCTATCGTGAAAGTGAACTTCCCTGTCAAGAAGGCTAAACCTGCCACAGAGACTCCTGCCGCCGCTCCTGCAGCAGCCCAGGCCGAGGCTCCAAAGACAGAAGCACCGAAGGCTGAAAACGCACAACCCGCTAAAGAGGAGGAAAAAGCATGAAACTACATACATTTAGAATAGGTGGTGTACACCCAGATGAAAACAAGATAACCGCCGAGATGCCTACCCAGGTGGCTGCGCTGCCAAAGCAGGCCATCTTCCCGTTGGGCCAGCACATCGGCGCTCCTGCCAAGCCTGTGGTTGCCAAAGGTGACAAGGTGAAGGTGGGCACACTGCTTGCCGAGGCAGGCGGATTCGTGAGTGCTCCTATCTATAGTTCCGTTTCGGGAACCGTGTTCAAGATTGACACATCCATCGACGCTACCGGCTATCGCAAGCCCGTGATCATCATCAATGTTGAGGGCGACGAGTGGGAAGAGTCCATCGACCGCAGCGACAAGCTCGAGACCGTGGAAGCTCATCCAGAACTCACACCCGAGGAAATCGTCAACCGCATCAAAGTGGCTGGTGTGACCGGTATGGGTGGTGCAGGATTCCCAACCTTCATCAAGCTTTGTCCTCCTCCAGGAGCCAAGGCAGAATGCGTGATCATCAACGGTGTGGAGTGTGAGCCTTATATCACAGCCGACTATCGTCTGATGATGGAGCATGCCGACGAGATTCTCGTAGGTCTTGACTTGCTCATGAAGGCAGCCAAGGTGGAGAAGGGATATATCGGTATCGAGGACAACAAGCCTGCCGCCATCAAACTCTTCGAGGAGAAAACCGCAGGCAATCCCCGTGTGGAGATTGTTCCGTTGGCCAAGAAATATCCACAAGGAGGTGAGAAACAGCTCGTTGACGCTGTGATTCGCCGTCAGGTGCCAGCACCTCCAGCCATCCCAGTGAACGTTGGTGCAATTGTTCAGAATGTTGGTACAGCCTTCGCTGTCTATCAGGCAGTTATGAAGAACAAGCCTCTCTTCGAACGCTACACCACCGTGACCGGAAAGGAAATCAAGAATCCGGGCAACTTCCTCGTTCGTATGGGAACACCGTTCTCACAGATGATTGAGGCCTGTGGCGGTCTGCCAGAGGGCGACAACAAAGTGCTGGCAGGTGGTCCGATGATGGGTAAGGCTGTGATCAGCCTCGATGTTCCTGTGACCAAGGGCACCAACTCCATCACAGTGCTCACCGACGCAGACGCACACCGCAAGGCCGTTCAGCCCTGTATCCGCTGCGCCAAGTGTGTGGAGGCATGCCCTATGGGCTTGGAGCCATACTTGCTTGCCACCCTGTCTGTGAAGAAAGACTATGAGCGTCTTGAGAATGAGGATGTTACATCATGTATCTCTTGCGGCTCTTGTCAGTTCACCTGTCCTTCCCACCGTCCTATTCTCGACAACATCCTTGCCGGAAAGGCTGCGGTGATGGGTATCATCAAATCAAGAAACAAAAAGTAAAAATGGGAAAGTTAATCGTATCATTATCGCCACATGCCCATGGCAATGAGACAGTGGAGAAGAACATGTATGGCGTGGTCATCGCCCTTGTTCCCGCCATCCTCGCCTCGTTGTATTTCTTCGGCTTGGGTTCAGCAGTTGTCCTGCTCACCTCTGTGGCTTCTTGCTTGTTCTTCGAATGGGCATTCTCAAAATACATTCTGAAGGTGCAGCCGACCATCCTGGACGGCAGCGCCATCATCACAGGTCTGTTGCTCGGCATGAACCTGCCCAGCAACCTTCCTCTCTGGATCATCATCCTCGGTGCGCTCTTCGCCATTGGCGTGGGCAAGATGACCTTCGGCGGTTTGGGCAACAACCCGTTCAACCCCGCTTTGGTGGGCCGCTGCTTCCTTCTGGTCAGCTTCCCTGCCCAGATGACCTCATGGCCTGTAGAGGGACAGTTGATGAGCTATGCCGACGCCACCACAGGCGCCACACCGCTCGCACTGATGAAAGAGGCCATCAAGACTGGCAATGCCGATGTGCTCGACAAGTTGCCAAGCTCTCTCGACATGCTGTTCGGTAACGTTGGCAACACCTTCGGTGCCGGTACCACAGGTGAGGTTTGCGCCATCGCCCTGTTGTTGGGCTTGGTCTACATGCTCTGGAAGAAGGTCATCACATGGCACATCCCCGTGAGCATCCTTGCTACAGCCTTCATCTTCAGCGGTTTGATGCACTTGGTCAACCCTGTATATGCTAATCCAGTGGCTGAGATTCTCAGCGGCGGTATGATGCTCGGTGCCATCTTCATGGCCACCGACTATGTCACCTCGCCAATGACCCACAAGGGTCAGATTATCTATGGTGTCTGCATCGGCCTGCTGACCATCATCATCCGTAACTGGGGTAGCTATCCAGAGGGTATGTCGTTCGCCATTCTGATCATGAACGCGTTCACACCGCTCATCAACACATACGTTAAACCAAAGCGCTTCGGTGAGAAGCCCGCTAAGAAATAATAGGAGGACAGCAATGGAAAAATTGAAATCATCATTGACGAATATGGTGTTGGTGCTGGTTGGCTTCGCGCTCGTTGTGGGTGCGGTGCTCGCTGCTGTCAACAACCTCACTGAAGGTCCTATCAAAGAGAAGGCTGCACAGACACTTGCTGCCGGTATCAAGAATGTGATGGGAACCGAAGATTTGCAGGTGGCTGATCCTGAAAACGTTACGGAGACTATCGACGGCAAGGCCGTGGAGTTTGTTGTCCACAAGTGTACAGACAAGCAGGGCAAGGCGCTCGGTGCTGCCGTGGAGAGCACAACCAGCGGTTTCGGTGGCGACTTGAAGGTGCTCGTGGGCTTTGATCCCGAGGGCACAATCCTTGGCTACACCATTCTCCAGCACAGCGAGACACCGGGTCTCGGTGCAAAGGCAGGCACATGGTTCCAGAAAGACGGCAAGGGCTGCATCATCGGCAAATCGCCTAAAGATGGCGACCTGCACGTCAGCAAGGACGACAAAAACGGCAACGCTGTCGACGCCATCACCGCAAGTACTATCACCAGCCGCGCCTTCCTCAAGGCCATCAACCAGGCTTATGCTGTCTACAGCAAGAAGAGTGTTGACGGACAGAGCGGTGCCACTAAAGTAAAGAAAGGATAAGCCTTATGAGTAATATGAAAATATTGATGAATGGCATTGTCAAGGAGAATTCTACCTTCGTGTTGCTCCTTGGTATGTGTCCTACATTGGCTACAACCACCAGCGCCATCAACGGTCTGTCCATGGGACTCGCCACAATGGCGGTGCTGATTTGTACCAACTTCGTGATTTCCTGCATCAAGAAGATCACTCCAGACATGGTGCGCATTCCTGTGTTCATCGTTGTCATCGCAGCCTTCGTGACCATCCTTCAGATGTTCATGAGCGCTTATGCTCCCGACAGCATCAACCAGGCCCTGGGCATCTATATTCCTCTGATTGTGGTGAACTGTATCATCCTTGGCCGTGCTGAGAGCTTCGCAGCCAAGAACACACCAGTGGCCAGTCTCTTCGACGGCATCGGCATCGGCTTGGGCTTCACCCTCGCCTTGACCCTGCTGGGCTGTGTGCGTGAGATTCTCGGTGCCGGCAGCCTGTTCGGCATCACCCTGCTCCCGGAGACCACCAACATCCTGATGTTCATCTTGCCTCCTGGTGCATTCCTCACTTTAGGATTCCTCATCGCTATCATCAACAAATTAAAGAAAGCATAACATTATGGAATACATACTGATATTTATCTCGGCAATCTTTGTCAACAACATCGTGTTGTCGCAGTTCCTCGGCATCTGTCCGTTCCTCGGCGTGTCGAAGAAGATTGACACCGCCATGGGTATGGGTGCTGCCGTAGCGTTCGTGCTCACCCTGGCAACTATCGTGACATTCCTTGTACAGAAGTTTGTGCTTGATCCCTTCGGTCTGCAATATCTTCAGACGCTGGCTTTCATCCTCGTCATTGCAGCCTTGGTGCAGATGGTGGAGATTATCCTGAAGAAGGTTTCCCCCTCTCTCTATCAGGCTCTGGGCGTTTTCCTGCCCTTGATCACGACCAACTGTGCCGTGCTGGGTGTGGCTATCAACGTCATCCAGAAAGACTTCTCCCTGCTTGAGAGCATTGTCTATGCGTTCTCTACCGCCATCGGCTTCGCCTTGGCTTTGGTCGTGTTCGCAGGCATCCGCGAGCAGCTGTCGCTTGTCAACATTCCGAAGGGAATGCGTGGCATGGCAATTGTGCTTGTCACAGCCGGCATACTGGCACTCGCCTTCATGGGCTTCAGCGGTCTGGAAGGCGGACTCCGCTCAGTGTTCGGTCTCAATTAATTGGACACTTGTGCAAAACCAACACAAAATGTTTCTTAAGAGGTGGCTTCGCAGAGATGCGGGGTCACCTCGTTTTTATCTGTGAACCCACAAGAAAGATAAATTCTTCCGTTTTCCTTTGCTCGTCCAAAATAAATGCTGTAAATTTGTAGGCAGAAACACAATCAATTATTCAAAACTTATTATTGCTATGAAACAAACCATTTTGGTAACGGGCGGAACCGGCTTTATCGGTTCACACACAACCGTGGAGCTGCAGCAGGCTGGTTACAAGGTCGTTATCGTGGACAACCTTTCCAATTCCAAGGCAGAGGTTGTTGACGGCATTGAGAAGATTACGGGTGTTCGTCCAGCCTTCGAGAAGGTGGACATCTGCGACAAGCAAGCCATTGAGGCAGTGTTTGAGAAATATCCCGACATCGAGGGCATCATTCATTTTGCCGCAAGCAAGGCGGTGGGAGAGAGCGTAGAGAAACCTTTGCTCTACTACCGCAACAACATCACCTCTTTGCTCAATCTGCTGGAACTCATGCCCAAGCATGGTGTGAAAGGCATCATCTTCTCCTCGAGCTGCACCGTTTACGGACAGCCATCTCCCGAGCATCTGCCTGTCACTGAGGACGCTCCCATCCAGAAAGCGCTCAGTCCTTATGGTAACACCAAGCAAATCAACGAGGAAATCATCCAAGACTATATCCACAGTGGAGCCGATATCAAGAGCATTATCCTGCGCTATTTCAACCCCATTGGTGCCCATCCTTCAGCCCTTATCGGCGAATTGCCCAATGGCGTGCCGATGAATCTCATCCCTTATGTCACACAGACAGCCATGGGCATCCGCAAACAACTCAAAATTTTCGGCAACGATTATAACACTCCCGACGGCACTTGCATCCGTGACTACATCTATGTGGTGGATCTTGCCAAAGCGCATGTGAAAGCGATGGAGCGTGTGCTCGACGAGGACACTGACCGGGTGGAAATCTTCAACATCGGCACGGGCAAGGGCGTCAGCACACTTGAGGTGGTGGAAGGTTTCGAGAAAGCCACCGGTGTGAAAGTCAATTGGACCTACGCTCCGCGTCGTGAAGGCGATATCGAGAAAGTGTGGGCCAATCCGAAGAAAGCCAACGAGGTGCTCGGATGGAAGGCGGAAACACCGCTTGAGGACATCTTGGCCTCCGCTTGGAAATGGCAACAGAAGTTGCGTGAAGACGGAATCATGTAATTCGATTTGCTCCGCTCTGTGCGGACATAAAGAAAAGTAATGATAGGTTTGGCACTGCTTAGGCATCCAGACCGATTTTGTGTTTGTGTTGTTATTATCCTCCGATGCGAATCGGGGGATAATTTTTTTATGTGTTTCAGCGTTGACAAATAGTAAGAGCAAAGGACTGTTTTTAACTAAAAACGCATGAAGGAAGTGATAAAGTAATACATCCGCTTGGAATGGAAGTAAATAAGTCGTTGAAAATTTGCGTATTAAGTAGGTTTTGTTTACTTTTGCAAGACTTTTTTACAAATTAAATTTAATTGCAGAACGAATGCGAAAATTCTTATTAGTTTTAGCATTTCTTGTTGCATGCGTGTCCACCGGCGCTTGGGCACAGGACAAGAAAATGTCGATTGTATTCGATAACGAAAGCTTGACAGAAGTATTCAAGAAACTGGAGGCGACATCTGACTATCATTTTGTCGTTGATGGTGATGTCAGCAAGTTTAAGGTAAATGGCAATCTGAAGGACGAAACATTCTTCACGATTCTCAACTATGCCTTGACCGGAACTCCGTTTGACTATACGGTCAGCGGCAAGCAGATCACGATTGTGGACCGCTCAGCCAAGTATCAAGGCAACAAAATCACAGGTGTGGTGTTTGACGAGGACGGCAAGGAGCCGCTCATCGGAGCACAGGTGAAGCTGGAAGGAACCAAGCTTGCCACCGTCACCGACATCAATGGTAACTTCACCTTCAACGTCGCTCCGCAGAAAGGACAGCGCGTGTCGGTGAGCTATATCGGCATGAAGCCTCAGACACTCGCCGCTACCAACGGCATGCGTGTCGTGATGAAGTCAGACTCCAAGCAGTTGGGCGACGTGGTGGTCAACGGATTCTTCACCCGCAAGAAGCAAACCTATACTGGTGCCGCCAAGACCGTGACAAGTGAGCAGATTCTGGAGATTGCGCCAAACAACATCATGCAGACGCTCGCTACACTTGATCCGAGTTTGAACATCACGCAGAACAATGCGGCAGGTTCCAACCCGAACGTTGTTCCTGACCTCGTCATCCGTAGCACCACCTCTCTGGCCACCAACAACGAGGTGGGACTCAACGCTCCGCTTATTGTCATCGACGGTGTGGAGCAGGATCTCACAGCCCTTTACGATTTGGATATCCACGACATTGAGCGTGTGGACATCCTCAAGGATGCCTCCGCAACGGCACTCTATGGTGAGAATGCCGCCAATGGTGTGATTGTCATCGAGCGCAAGCGCGTGAGCCAGGCTCCCGTGCGCATCCGTTATACCCTTACCCCTCAGTTCAGCTTTGCCGACTTGAGCAGCTACAATGTCTGCAACGCCGCACAGAAACTGGAGTTGGAGCGCATGGCGAAACTCTATGACACAACAGACGGAAGCCTCGACCAGAGCTATTATGACAAGCTCGCCCTGGTGGCAAGCGGTGTGGATACGGATTGGAAGTCCAAGCCTATCCGCAACAGCTTCTCCCATGACCACTCCCTGTCTATCTCGGGTCGTGGTTCGGGTCTCGACTATAATGTCAACGCCAACTACTCAAGCACCAACGGTGTGATGAAGGACGATGGCCGTAACAAGTACGGTATGAACATCTACCTTTCTTATACAGCCATCGACAAACTGGTGCTCACACTCCGTGCTTCCCATCAGCAGGTGAATGTGAACAACTCGAAATACGGTTCTTTCTCCGACTATCTCCAGGCCAACCCATACGATTCTCCTTATGATGAGTATGGCAACTTGAAGAGCAAGTTGTCTTACAACCACGACAACCCGCTCTATGAGGCCTCTCTGAGCAGCTTCAACAAGGAGGAGACCCGCACACAGCAGATCTCGCTTGATGCTCGCTATAACATCAAGCCGAACTTCTATTTCACGGCGCAGGGCGCTTACAACACCAGCCGCACCCGTGGCGACCAGTTCATTTCCCCTGAGTCCAACCGCTATGCCTCTACCACCGTGCTGAGTGCCAAGGGCTATTACGCCTTGAGCAACAGTAAGGACGACTCCTGGAGTGCCAAGCTCATCGGTAACTATATCCAGAATTTCGACAACGACGGAACCATGCTGACCATCAACCTTGGTGGCGAAATCAAGCATGAGAACATCTCGAAGAGTACATTGGAGGGAACAGGCTTCCTCTCTGACGACTTGGCGGACATCGCCTATGCCACAAGCTATCCTACAAGCACCCGTCCTACAGGCTCGCAAGACCTGTCTTCAAGTGTCGGTGCCTTCCTCGCAGCCAACTTCATGTGGAAGAATCGCTACGTGGTTGACGGCTCCTATCGTCTTTCCGGTTCGTCAAAGTTCGGTAGCAACCACCGTTATGCTCCCTTCTGGTCAGTAGGTTTGGGCTACAACCTTCACAATGAGGACTTTATCAAGAAGCTTGGATGGGTGAACACCTTCCGTCTTCGTGGCAGTTATGGTTACACCGGAAGTGTGAAGTTCAGCGCTTATCAGGCCATGACCACCTATAACTATGATGCCTCGCTGAGCGGATACACCGGTGTGGGCGCCATCCCATTGGCTATGGCCAATCCCGACTTGAAGTGGCAGACCACCAAGAAATTCAATATCGGTCTTACTTCCTCATTCCTGGGCGACCGCTTGAACGTCAACTTCGACTTCTACAATGAGAAGACTTGCGACATGCTTATCGACATGTCCTTGCCACCATCCTCCGGTGCTACGACCGTGAAAGCCAATCTCGGCTCTCAGACCAGCAATGGTTTGGAGTTCTCTCTTTGGGGAAAGATCATCAAGACCAAGGATTGGGAATGGAACCTC